>NZ_JCACKM010000090.1:0-29343 GCF_059505385.1 Desmonostoc vinosum | reverse complement strand
AATAAGTTGAACAATTTAATATTTGTAGTGCGAGCATCTTGCCCGCGCGAGCAAGATGCTCGCACTACTTATTTTTACTTGATGCCTTACCCCATCCCAAGGCTATCTCTCAAAATTTTTACCTTACCAAAAGCTTACCTTGACTTTTGGCTGCGGAAATCACACCATTGTTAGCTGTAAAAACTTTAATTCCTCGAACAGTTAAATAATCTTTATCATCAGTAATTATTTGTTTTATACCTGCTTTATCCATCGCTTATAATATCAGCAAGTCGTAACCATCAAGCAACTGAGTTTGAAACCCAGTAAGTGTGGTATTAGTTTTAGTTTCATCTATCAATATTTCCGTACAAGTAGCAATTGATATAACCTGTTTCCAAGCAATTTCTACTTCTGCAACTACCTTTGCTCTCATCATGACTTAAAATTACACATCCATCATCGCTTAAAATTTAAATATCCCAGCTGTTGATATTCACAAGCCTTAAAAATCATGTTAGATGAAACTACTATTGAGCAACGCTTGGTAAATCTTGAACGTACAGTTACCGAACTCAAACGTCTGCTGATAGCATCTCCCACCCCTAGCAATTGGTTAGAAAAAGTGACTGGTTCCATTTCTGATGAGCAAACTTTCCTGGAAGTTTTGGAATATGGAAAATCGTTACGTTACGCAGACAAACCCGCAGACGAAATGAGTGAATAAGTGTGAAGTACCTTTTTGATACCGACCACATTAGTTTTATACAACGCCGTTCCAGTCAAGAATACGCAAATATAGCTGCTAAAATTGCTAAACACTCACCCGGAGATTTTGCATTTTCTATTGTTAGCCTTCACGAGCAGGTACTTGGTGCAAATGCTTTTATAAATCGCACCCAAACATCGGCTGATACAATTCGAGGGTACGCCATATTACTAGAGATTTTGCAAGGCTTTTCCGTTGCTCCAGTTCTAGCATTTGACGCAGCATCCGCCACAATTTTTGACACACTAAGAGCAAAACGGGTTCGTATCGCTACAATGGATTTACGAATCGCATCAATAGCCCTTTCCCAGAATTTAGTATTATTGACTCGAAACAGTCGTGATTTTAGCCAAGTACCAGACTTGGTGACAGAAGATTGGACAGTATAAATAAATTACCAATTGGAAATCACAATTGTCAGTTTTGGCTAGGTGATACTTGCTACTTACCCAATTCCAAAGCTATCAATATAATAGCTACCTGTATCACCTATCACGCCCATGAGTGCCGAATATTCCGAAGACCGCCTAGTACAACAAACTACCGCTAACTTCTTTGAACAAACCCTGAAATGGCACTCAGTTTACGCATACAAAAAAGAAACCTTCGGCACTAACGGTACACTAGGACGCAAAGATAAACGAGAAGTTGTCCTCACACGCTATCTTCGCCAAGCATTAGAGAAATTTAATCCTGGTCATCCACAGCAAGTATACGACGATGCGATCGCACAATTCACCACATCCAATATTTCAGACCAATTAGTTACCATCAACCAGAAAAAATACCAACTCATCCGCGAAGGTATCCCAGAGAAACCCTACAAAAATCCAGAGGGTGAAACTATCAATCCTCGCCTCAAAGTGATTGACTTTCAAAACCCCGAAAATAATCATTTCCTGGTTGTGCGGGAGTTGTCTATTAAAGGTTCTCTCTATTCCAAACGGCCTGATATCATCGGTTTTGTTAATGGAATTCCTTTACTATTTATTGAACTTAAAGCCACCCATCGTAACGTCAGAGTGGCTTACGAAGACAACTACACTGATTACAAAGACACTATACCCGAAATTTTCCATCACAACGCCATAGTCATGTTAAGTAATGGAATAGAGGGTAAAGTAGGTAGCATCACCAGTTGTTACAGCCATTTTCAAGAGTGGAAACGTCTAGAGGAACAGGAACTCGGCAAAGTTGACTACCAAACAATGTTGATGGGGATGTGTCGTAAAGACAATTTCCTCGACATCATCGAAAACTTCATTCTCTTTGATGACAGTAGCGGTAAAACTATCAAAATTCTAGCTCGTAATCACCAGTTTCTTGGTGTTAACCGCGCATTTACCGCCATTCAACAGCGAGAAGTTCGAGAAGGTAAGCTTGGCGTTTTTTGGCATACTCAAGGTAGCGGTAAATCTTACTCGATGGCATTTCTCACTCGCAAAGCCCACCGCCAATTACCAGGTAATTTTACCTTTGTCATCGTCACAGACCGCCAAGAATTAGATAATCAAATCGTAAAAACCTTTGCTGGCGTTGGTGCTATCAAAGAGACTAATACTCAAGCGGCCAGTGGTGAACAATTAGCTGAATTACTCAAAGACAACCATCGCTACGTTTTCACGCTTATTCACAAATTCAACAAACCAGGTGAGATTTACTCCCTCCGTCCCGATATTATCGTCATCTCCGACGAAGCGCACCGCAGCCAATACGGTAAACTTGCGGAAAATATGCGCTCCTGCTTACCCCATGCATCTTTCATCGGCTTTACTGGTACACCCTTGATGGAGTCGCAAGAAGACCAACTTACTCGTAGGGTTTTCGGTGGCTACGTTTCCACCTACGACTTCCAACGTGCTGTCGAAGATGGTGCAACAGTACCCCTTTACTACGACAATCGAGGCGAAGAATTATATTATGACGACAAAGGTAATCAACGCCAGGTTGCAGCTGACGAGGAACTAAATCAACGCCTCGCTACTGCTATTGAACAATTTGACCTTGACGCTGAACAAGAACAAGCCGTCCGTCACCGCTTGGGGGGAGAATATCTCATCCTCACCGCCGAAAAACGTTTAGATCGAATCGCCCAAGACTTAGTAGCTCACTATACCCAACGTTGGCAAACAGGAAAAGCCATGCTTGTTTGTCTAGATAAGATTACTGCGGTGCGAATGCACGGACTAATCGATAAATACTGGAAACAAACAATACAAGCACAGAAACAATTAGTCAAACAAGCTGCTGATGAACAAGAGGAAGTGGAACACCAGCAACATCTGCAATGGTTGCAGTCAACCGAATATTTAGTTGTGATTAGCGAAGCCCAAAACGAAGTTAAAACTTTCAAAGATTGGGGTTTAGATATAATTCCCCATCGCCAAATTATCAAAAGTCGCAATCTAGAGGAAGAATTTAAGAACGAAAAACACCCTTTCCGCCTTGCTATTGTCTGCGCCATGTGGTTAACAGGCTTTGATGTTCCCAGCCTTGCCACATTATATATAGATAAACCCTTGCAAGGACATACTCTCATGCAAGCGATCGCTCGTGCAAACCGCGTCTACGAAGGGAAAAATAACGGGTTGTTAATTGATTACAACGGTATTTTAACAAGTCTCCGTGCTGCCCTTGCTAGATACTCTCGCGCAGAAGTAGGAAGCGAAGATGAAAGTATAACACCTTACAACGACTTGAACCAATTACAAGCAGATTATGCGATCGCACTTCAAAGTTGTATTGACCACATCGCCAATCTGGGGTTTAACTTGCAAGAATTGGTAGAAACAGCAGGCTTTGATAAAATTGCTGCTTTAGCAAATGCAGTTAATGCAGTTTGTACTAATGATGAATCTCGCGCCCGCTTTGAAGTATTAGCAAGGGAAGTCTTTAAAAAGAAACAGGCGCTAATTACTGAACCGAAATTAACAGCACCTTACCAAGGAAGATATAACGCCATTGAGCAAATTTACAAATACTTACACGAACAACACAAAATATCTGTAGATATCAAAGCTGTTCTCCGTTCTTTACAAGGTATTGTTAGCGAGTTTATCAACGTTGATACTTCTCGTCTTCCAGGTTCAGAGTCAGGCAAAACTTACGATATTAGCAATATAGACTTTGAGTTATTAAAAGCAGAATTTGCCAATTCCTCAACTAAAAATACCTCAGTTCAAACTTTGAAAGAAGCCGTCGAACGCCAACTTCAGCGAATGATACAAAAAAACCCATCTCGCATTGACTACTACACGCGCTATCAACAAGTTATCCAAAACTATAACCGCGAAACTGACCGAGTAGCCATTGAGCAAACTTTTGAGGAACTGCTGAAACTTGTCAAAGACCTGTCCGAAGAAGATACTCGTGCTGTCCGCGAAGGTTTAAGTGAAGAACACCTTGCCGTTTTTGACTTGCTTTGCTCATCTAAAGATAATTTAGATACAACGACTAGAAACCGCGTTAAACAAGTTGCTCAATCTTTAATTGAAGCCGTGAAATTACAATTACAGCAACTAGAAAACTGGCGAGATAAGGAATCTACAACAGCCACAATTAAAAGTTTTATTTACGATTATTTATACAGCGAAGACACAGGTTTACCTGTAGATGCTTACGATGATAGCGATGTAGATAACTTGAGTAATATAGTATTTCTCCATATTTATCAGCAGTATAAAAATGCTAACAAGCATACTTATGCTGCGTAATAATACTTGATATTACTCGCTGATTTGTCTTCAACGACAATTAATCAGTCACTGTACACGCGGACAAGTAATGAGGCAATCGACATTTAAGCTGAAAGCCAGCAGTCGGATTTGAACCGACGACCTTCCGATTACAAGTCGGATGCACTACCACTGTGCTATGCTGGCAACAATGACTATGGTTTTTTAGTCACTAACCGATTTCTCATCATACCATATTTGACAAGATTGTCCACCATTAATGCCCCTTTTTTTCCACCTGCTGCGCTTTTGTGGGTAATGTTGCGTATTTTTACCATAACCACCCATTATCGTGATTTTCTGGAAACATAGAGATGGGTAGGTGAGGAGAACGCGAAAGTGGGAGTAATTTACATAGGCGATCGCAAAGCTGGCAAAACTCACCTGGCAATGGAGTCTTCTAACCCCCAAGGTAACTATGTCAAAGGCTCACAGCCAATTTACCAAAGATTTCAAACGTTGCTATACGATAAAGTCAACAATAAAACTTTAGCAACCGATGCTAGGCAAAGCGCCTATCGCCGCACCTTAGAACTACAAGTTCAAACTCGCATTCGCTCTAAACAAATTATTGTTGATTGGTTCGATACAGCTGGTGAAATTTGGCGTAAGAGTTGGCAATCAGATAATCCACAAGAGTGGCAGAGATTTTTAGAAGCATCTAGTAGTAGCGAAGCAATTATTTTAATACTGCCACCCCATAGAGATTTAGTTTTAAATTTAGATCCGGAAATTGATGAAGATCCAGGGCCATTTTCTACATTAGAACAGTGGTGTTATCGGTTTAATGAATGGGTAAGATTTTTTTGCGATGATTGCCCCAAATCAAAGCATTTATTAATTTGTCTTAATAAGGCCGATCTATTTTGCGACCTCAATCAAGAAGCTGAGAGGCTGGCATATAGACACGACGCTTACACGATGGATTGGTTTGATCGTCATCAATACGTTTATCAGCGTTATTTTCGACCTATTCGTTCCCAAATTCAACAAATTAATGATACTTTTACAGGCTTATCGATTCGCTGTTTTATTACTAGTATCAAAAGCCGTTCTTTATTAGAATTGCCCTGGTTATATTTGGCAAATTATTTAGAAGAAGTATAGATAAATATGGTCAAAAAATTTACAGGAGAAATTATTACAATTATTGGCCCTAAAAATTCTGGCAAAACCACTTATTTAGCTGGGTTAGCAGATTGGCCTCAAAAAAGAACCCAAATCGGCAAAAATAGCCCATATCTTGTTGAGCCTTTTGGGGAACATGGGCAAAAACTCCGCCAGGAAGTTTACGAAAAAATTTTGGAAGGGGCTTATCTGAAACCAACAGAAGTTAAATCCAACTTAAATGACTTACCTCGTTACATGTTCAATATAAAAATTCAACGTTTATTTGGAGAGGAAAACATTAGATTAGTTGTCAGAGATTATCCCGGTGAAATATATAATCAACTTGCAAAAGCGTCTCCCTTGCCACAGCTAGAACAAGAATACATGAAAGAATGCTTGAAAGCAGATGTGATTGGCTGTTTAATTGTTTTGGATAAATGGGAAAGGGATAACGATATAACTTATAGCGAAGCTATGAGAAAATTCATTACAGAAATGGACAGAGAAAAAAGGTTAACAGGCTCTAATCCATTAAGAATAGCAGTAGCGATGAGTAAATGCGAAAGAGGTGAAATTTGGCCTGGTAGACTTGATCCAGAAACAGATATATTTAGTACTCATCTGCCTGGAACTACTCAAATATTAAAAAGCAAACTCAAACATAATGTGAAGTTTTTCGCGATTTCTACCTATGGAGTTTTAAAACATAATGACCCTCGACCTAACCGCAAAAGCGAAAAAAGAAAAGACAGTGAAGGTCAAGAAATTGAGCTTTCAGTATTAAGAGAAAAACACGATTGGCATCCATACGGCATGATTGCACCTCTATATTGGCTAAGTAAGGGAAAGGCAATGCAACATGGTGTTTAATAGAAATCTCAAAAATCAAACCACACAAGCGACTCAAGTCAAAACGATTCGAGTAGTCGGCGATCGCGCCGCTGGCAAAACCACCTACTTAACAGCCTTGGCTTGCTTATCTGGAGATGATCCTGATAGTCCAGTCAAAAGAGTTGTGGCTATGGGTGAAGAAACCGAAAACCTTGTTCGTAAAGCCAAAGATTGCTTAGATAGCAAACAAGAAATATCTCCCAATGTTTACGGAGATGGGATTGAGAAAAGTTATGTTTTTAAAATTGAATTTAAAGAAAAATCTTTGCCATTTTCTTATCCTACAGTCTTAGGGATTCAATGCAAAGATTATCCAGGAGAGTTTTTCTGTGACTTGAAAGATAAAAATAACCCAGAATTATTAGAAAAATATATCAAAGATTGTGTAGAAGCAACCGGAATCTTGCTTTTATTGGATGGAACTGCCCGTAGAGACGGATATTATACTGATTGCATTCGGGAATTCTTAATTCAGCTTGATAGATCTAGTTCTCAAAACGCCATACCAAATCGCAGAGTCGCTATTGCTTTAACTAAATGCGATCGCGAGGAACTATGGATACATCGTGACAGCCCAAGAGATAAAATTATGGCACGTTTTCAAGGAGTAAATGGACAACTACAAAATTTAAAATATATCCATGTAGATTACTTCGCCACCTCCGCCTTTGGCATGTTGGGAAATGAATACGAAATATCTAATTCTACAGTTGAAAGAACAGATGATAGCGGCACACGAGCCATTATCAAAGAATCAAACTCAAGATTGTGGCGACCTTTTGGTCTAGTAGAACCCATTTATTGGCTATATACAGGAAAGCGATATTAATCATCAAGACTTTTCAGATCAAAAAAAGGTAGAGATAAATGCTTTATTACAACATTGATGAATTTAGTCTTGGAATAGAAGCAGAAGCAACTTCAGAGGGAAAGTGGATTTCCAAAAGATTTACAGGGAAGTGGATGAACTCTACCCAAACTGTAATTCCCAATATTATTGAACAGGCTATAAATAGCGATGACTTTGCAACTAGAAGCACATCTAGTTTAAATCCCGCAATCATTGGTAGAGTTCTTCGCAGCAAGGAAAATATTTATTGGTCAGTAATAGCTATTGCTACTCCAGCAACAGATGAATCGCGTATTTTCACAGCCTATCGTTACTTTTATTGTGAAGGAAAAGATAACCTCTGTTTAATAGTAGGTTGGCTCAATAAACAAATAGCAGCCAATAAAACACCTGTTTTTAATCCATTTAATGACCAAATTAGAACCATTATTATAGATGAGCATGATGCCGAACAATATAGAAAACAGGCCTATCAATTAGATAAGCAAATCAATAACAGTCCTGACCTCTTAGACTGGTTAAAAAGAAACTCCCCACCTCCCATCAAGATCAAGCCAACAACACAATATTCAATAGCAGAAATCGACAGACTAGCGACCAAAATAGCCCAAGAACACGATTATCTCATCTCTTGGTCACATAACGTTGAGGCACTCGACAAACCAGAAAGATTTTTGATCATTCAACCTGCCAGCCAGGAAGCATACGAAAAAAACTTTCACTCGGTTAAACGCTATCCTGTTGTTGTTCCAGTCACCACCAATGAAACAGAATTTAAATCAGCAATTAAAGATTTAATAAGATTAAAAAAACCTAATGAAAATTTAAAAATCATTGAATACACCTTAGAATCTCTAAAGAACGAAAACACCGAAGTATCAAAAAAATATTTAAACCAAGTTTTTGATGATTTGGGGGCGAGAACTGAACTTCGAGAACCAGCTTACACTTTAGATATGATGGAACTCTTGACTGTGAGAGCCATTGTGCTACCTGAAACATTAGCTCCAGAATACGCAAAATATGCACATTTAGAGCAAAACTTGCAGGCTAATTTACCATTTAGCAATAAAAATATTAGGCAGCAGTCTTTAGATTTTCAAGCTGAGTTACGAAAACAAATCAAATTATTGTATAACTCATTACCCAATTTAAACCGCAAACTTAGAGACGGACTTTTAATTGCAATTCAACAACTTCTGCAAAACGGGATATCAAAAAATACTGTCATTAGCTTGATGACTGAACGAAATAGTATTTGGCGTCTGGCTAATGACGAATTGCTTACAACCATTCGCTATGATTTATGGCAAATCTACGAAATACACAGACCGAGAAAAGTAGGAGAAACCCAAACTCAAAAAACATTAGAAGATCACAGTGGACTGTGGAGAGATTTGATTAAAGGTTACTGGAGAAATAGACAACATCATGGCACTTATCAACCTCTGACTATTTATAAACCTCTAGCAGAATTGTTTTCCACATTACAGCTAGATGATTTAGCCGCTTACTTTTATAAAGTTAGTACAGGTAAATTTCCTCATAAAGTATTAAAAAATTTGCAAACCAAAAATATCACTGATGTGTTTGGAATAGCAACAGTTACACCTAAACCTTACAATCAACCGGAAGATGAAAACTCAAGTAAATCAGTAGAATTATCTAATTTATTTATATCTGCTTTCTTAATAGTTATCCTCCTTGGGAAATTACTTGAGCTAGGCATTATTGGTTTTCTCGCATCTATTCTGAGAGAAAATAGTCGGGTACTGCAATTTATTTGTGTTGGAATAGCAATCTTATTAATTTTTATCTATACACAATTTAATCGAGTAAGAGCCTGGACTAAAAATTATGCTCTCACACTGATAATTCTTGCTTTTACGATTGGCAATTTTATAGGAGGTACTTTCAATAAAACTACACCTCCTCAACCCCCTATTGTTGAATCAACTCCAACTACCTTAAATAATGCTCAAGTTACAGCAAAATTAGATAAAGCAGTTGAATCATTTGCTCAACAAAATAAAACTCGTGATGCTATCCGAAAAATCCAGCAAAATATTATAGATGACAGTGAACTTTTAGTTTATTCTCTTCAAGAAGAGGAAGTGACAAAGGCATTAAAAACTGTAATCGAGCTAGATAAAAATGTTGATTTGACAGAAATTATACAAAATATAAATGAAAATAACAAAAACAAATTCCAACAAAAGCTCAGACCAGTAGTTACAGCTATATACAAGTTTCAAAATGAAAATAAAATTGCTGATGATGGCATTATTAACTTAGTAAATGTACAAAATACACCTAATAGTACGATGAGAATTTTACAAGATAAAGTGAAACAGCAAATACGCAATCAAAAGGCAGGTAATACTGATTAGTTAAGTCTAGATAAATACTACACAGACAAAACCCACCTCCGTGGGTTTCAAAACTTTAATTTTCCGTGTTTTCCACGGAGGTGGACTTCGCTTGTGTAGCAGCGAATTTTATTCGCCCAAAACTTTTCAAACTTCGACTCCCAGACTACGTAAATCAGTTCAAAAATCAAAGCCAACTGCTATATGAAATTATGGATTTACATTTTATCTGGAATTACCTTTGCCTCAATTGGTTGGAATCTTAGTCAGTTTGTCATTGAATACATAGCTTGGTTTAAGCAATTTCCAGAGTTAGCTCAATCTCCTTGTGTTGCTGCTTCTTTATCTGCGGGAATGGTACTAACTGAAATTTTTTTGAGTAATCCTACTAGATTTAAGTTAAATTTACTCAGACTGGGGATACCCGTCGCCACTGCCGCTGGGTTAGGACTTTTTATTGGGTTGATAGCTGGGGGAATATCTCAATTTTTACTTTTAGATCAGATTCAAAAGCTTTTATTCTTTTTCGGTAGCCCTCCCGCCGTGAGAATTATCCGTTGGATGATTATTGGGATTGCTGTTGGGCTAACAGAGGGATTAAGTTGGTATTGGCGGAGTGTGGAATCAGGTAAAAAGAGGCGTTATCAGCAGCGCCTGCAAACAAATGTCATCGCAGGTGCGAGTGCTGGTTTCATCGCAGCGATAATATTTGAACTACTACGATTAATTTTTAAATTATCTGTAGAAAGTTTTCAAGATCAATTTAAACAAGATTGGGGATTCTCAATTTTAGGATTTGAGAATTTTGCTGGATTGCTTTTGTTAGGTTTAGTGCTTGGTATAGCTTTCAACTTTGCCACATCTCCGAGTTATGTAGCGGCTTTAAGGGCTGGTGCTGGTTTTGAATATAGTAAATATAATGAAGAACCTGCAAAAATCAATAAAGATAAACCAATTCAAGTCAAAGATCAAAATAATAATAGTAAAGAAAGTGATTACAGATTAGAATTTGTCACTAATGAACACTTAGATGCGATTGAAGAAGGTTTATCTACTCAGCTACCACCAAGAGGTACTATTACAATCGGCTCAGAACCAAGGGCGCATATCTGCATTCCTGGTTTACCTCCTCATCTGGCCGACTTAGATATAGAAGAACGTGGTGCATTATTAAAACCGAATAGTAAGCATTACCGATGTATATCAATTAATGGAAATATTCTCACTTCCAGCGAACCACGTCGTCTAAAACACAACTCTATTATCACTTTTTATTGTCATCCAAATCGTAGTAGAAAAGACGGTAAAACAATGTTCCGCTTTGTCTTCTACAATCGCTTTTTAGATCCTGAAGGTTAAGAAGATGAGTAAAAATCGGCAGAAAAACAGTAAATCTAAATTTTACTTATTATCTCAAAATTATGTCTGGTTTAGCCTATCGATCATTTTTGCGAGCTGTCTGAGTATTACTGGATGGAGTCAAACAAAAGATAATCAAGCGCGGATTAATGTGAATTCTCAAGTGATTGAGGATCAAGTCACGCTGCGAGTTAAAGTTACTAAAGACAATAAAAGTCAATCAGATTTAAAAAAAAATAACTTTTCTATATATATAGATTGCAAGCAACAGAATGTAAATCAAGAATGCCAACTGAGTCCAGGAGAATTTGATTTTAGAAATCCTCAGCAATCTACTCCATTGCCAACAAGAATTGTATTACTTCTAGACCTCAGCGGCAGTATGAAGAAGTTAGATAAAGGAGGTGAACCGAAACTACAGGGAGCAGTGAATGCTATTCAAGAATTCATTAACATTTTAGCTGAACGTCAAGGCGATAATCAAATGGCGATCGTGCCTTTTAGCGATCAAGGTACCTATACAAGTTGTGAAAGCTATGAAGTAACAAATAATGAATTAAATAATTTTAGTTCTCCCGCTAATCAAGAAGAAAAGCAACAACTTAAAAATTATTTAAGCCAATTGCAAAAAAATCGAGCGCGTATTTGTGGGGAAACAAATCTTTATCAATCTTTAGCTAAAACTGTCAGTTTTTTAGGTGATTTCAACTTGCAAAATCAATCTCAAAATGGCAATTCTAACCAGCCTCAGCTACATGTAGTACTGCTCTCTGATGGATTTGACACTGCGGGTTTTGATAAAAGTTCTAAGAATAGATGCGATACAAACCATTTTGCAAAACTCAAAGCAGAGATTCTAGAGCAATATCGGGGAGTAGTTACAATCCATACATTAGGATATGGTCGCACACCACAAGAACTAGGAAAAATATACCAGCTTCCTAGAGGAAAGTCGGCTGAATGTACAGATATTGAAAAAATAGCTAATCGAGAAGAACGTCAAAATTTTGAGTCAGAATTAGTTGACCAAAAACACTTGCAACAAATAGCAGATTTCACTGGGGGAATTCACGAATTTTCTGGGAATGCTAAAGAGATTTCTCAAAGATTTAAGGATATTTTGAATACTATTCTTGATGAGTATCAGATTACTTACACACAAAAAAATGCTGATACAGCCTCTAAACATAACGTCCGTGTAGTTGTTAATTCTGTGGCTAGTGAGGAAGTCAGTTATAGTATGCCTTTTGTATTTTTAGTGCCATTTAATATTAGGCTATGGATAATATTTATTTTTGTGATTTTGCCTTTAAGTTTTGCCATATTCCTGTTGTATCTGTTAGCAGGAGAGATTAAGAAACAGGCTCAATGAGTAAGGAATGGGGAATGGGAAACTCGGGGCCCCCGCTCCCGGAGGGAGTGGGGATTAGGGGTAATGGGAAGGTTTAAAATTGATAAGACAAGTAAATAAAAGTATAAACACGTAAATTATTAGTGTCATTTGTGTTATAAGTTGATGTATCAGCGATAATCGGCTTACTCTTAATATGGTTAAGTACAAGTTATTGCTAACACTCAAAGACTCTGGTGAGCGGCTGGAGCATGATTTTAACCTCAATCAAAATCACGAAAATAATCCTGATTTGTTTTTTACCTATGAGGTTTGTCAGGAACTTCGCACTCAGTTACAAAATAGAAGTCAGCGGCGAATTAATGACACGAATCTTAACTATTTAGTGAAGGTTTGGATTCAAGATATTAAACAAGGTTATAGAGATACTGTGATTTCGCTGAATCTTCCTCTACTTTCAGGGGCAAACATTGAGGATTTGAGCGAAGCTGGCAATCAAAATCTACCAACTCTGATTACTCCGAATTTACTAAATATAGAACCTCAAGGTGGTGCTTTACCATCTTTAATATTTTAATTAATGCCATAAATAGTAAGATTTGCATAGACAATGTTAAACGTCACAATTACACCTCATCGTGAATTTTTGCCTGCTGAAAATGCTGAGCAAAAACTGTTTATAATGCTGAAAATGCGTCCAACTAAACAGGTGGCAAATTCTCGTCCTTCTACTACATTTGTGTTGTTGATAGATACTAGTGGCTCGATGGATGAGGTGGTGATTGGTGAACCGCAAGCAACTGGCAGAACTTATTATGATGATGGCAAAGAATGGATGGAAGTAACAGGGGCTAAGTCGAAGGGGGATATAGTTATAGAATCCCTGTTAGCACTGATTCATTCAGGTAAATTGAGCCAAAGCGATCGCATTGCAATTGTGCGCTTTAATGAGCAGGCTGCTAGTATAATTGGATTGACATCAGCCACACAAGTCAAGCATTTAGAAGATGCGATCGCTCAACTTCATCACTGTTCTGGTGGTACGCGAATTGGCAGTGGTTTACGCCAAGCGTTTCACATCCTTGGTGAGCAACAGATGACTTGTCTACGCACCTTATTATTTACCGATGGTCAAACCATCGATGAAGACTTATGTCAAGAGCTAGCCAGAGAATTCGCTCTGAAAAATATTCCCATCACAGCATTAGGAGTAGGCGACTTTAATGAAGACTTGCTCAATTATTTAAGTGACGTTACTGGAGGTCGCTCTTTCCATGTAGTCACAGATAAAACTAGCGATATTGCTGTCTCGATTACCGATTTACCAAACAAAATTATCGAAGAATTTAGTCTAGCTCAACAAGATGTAATTACCAATTTAGCCCTAGATGTCAAAACCGTCAAAGGAGTAAAACTAACTCGCATCGTCCGCGCTTATCCTTCACAAGCAGAATTTCCCTTACATCAAGACACCCATCCACTTGGGAATGCCTCAGCAAATGATGAAACTATTTTCATTTTGGAATTTACAATCGACAGTCGTCCAGCATCTCGAATTCGGATTGCCCAACTCGGTTTAACTTATGATATTCCTAGTCAAAATAAACGTGGTGAGCTACCAATTCAAAATGTCATTGTACAATTTGTTGCCGGACAAAACTTTGCTGCTCAAGTTGACCAAGAAGTGATGGGATATATACAACAATGTAACATTTCTCAATTAATTAATGAAGCTGCTAAAGCCTCAGAAATTGGTAACTTTGTGCGAGCTGAAGAACTTTTAGAAACAGCTCAACGCATGACTATGCGCGTAGGTAATGAGGCTATGACTAAATCTCTTTTAAGCGCTCAAGATGAATTAAGAAAAACCCGTAAAATATCTCCCGATACACGTAAAACTATCAAAATGGGAGCTAAAGGTAAAACTATTAAAATGAGTACCAGTTTAGATGACGAAATTTCCGAAGAACAAATGCGTCAAGTTTCAGGTACTTAAAATATTACAAATTTTCAGAGGTTTGATTTATGAGCATAATTTGTCACGCTTGTGGCTATGAGCGTAATCCCCCCAGCGCTCAAAAATGTGAAGTCTGTTCTTCTGAACTTTCCGTAGTCACACCGCAACCTCAACAACCCTCATTAGAAAAAGATTTAACCATCGAAACTAGCCTACCCAAACCGCCACTATCTTATACTGACTATCCTACTAGCATTGAGATTCAGCCAGCAACACCACAAATAGTCTATGACGACCCACCGCCACCAATTAATATTCAACCACCAACACCACAAATAGTCTATGACGACCCACCGCCACCAATTAATATTCAACCACCAACACCACAAATAGTCTATGATGACCAACCCCCGCTAATTAATATTCAACCAGCAACGCCACAGCCACCATATTTTGAGCAAACTCCCAGCAACTCAATTTCCTCAGCTATGAATATTAAATGTCCTCAATGTGGATACGATAGCAACTTACCTAGCACAGAGTTTTGTGAGGTTTGCGGGTATGAATTGAGTTCTATAGCTTTAAATTCACATCAACACTCTGAACCAGTAAAAATTGAGGAAGAACCAAATTATCCATCCTATTTTAAAGCACCAACTACAGAAATTCAGCCACCAGAAGCGCAAACTTCACCTAGTTCGATAAGTTCGTCCGTAAATGCTCCTATTCCTATACCTAGCATTCAAACTATAAAACTGATCTCTAAGCAAGCAGGTTCACCAATCTCAGAATTTGTTCTAGAAGATAGCAATATAATTGGACGATTTGACCCTGATTTAGGGCCAGTAGAAATCGATTTAGAAGGTTTTGTAGGAGCTGATTATATCTCTCGAAATCATGCGGAAATTTATCGCGAAGGAAGTCAATGGAAAATCAAAGACTTGGGATCTGAAAATGGGGTTTTCTTAAAACGGGTTGATCAAACTCGCTTTAGTGCCAGAATTACTACACCGGAAATTTTAAATATTGGGGACGAAGTAGCATTTGGTAGAATTCGTTTTGTTTTTCAAAGTTCTTAGTAACTACATACACTTGCAAGGAGGTTGAGCGATATCAAGTTTATTTTATTTTGAATTGCCTATGAATATCTCCACAACTGATGCTCCTAATATTCTAGTGATTCAAGAAAACATCTGTTTTCAAATTGACCTGTTTTGCATAGAAGTGAAAGCTTATCTCGGTCTATTTGCTGATGTTCATTATTTTCATGTCAATATTCATAAATTTGAGAATAACAGTAGGCTTGATGAAGTTAATTTAGAAAGATTGGGATTATTGCGTGTAGGAGATGTTGATGGTAATCTCAATTTAGAACTACAACTAAGGCAGGTTCTTGATAACCACAAAATGGTTGCGGAATTATTATGCTCTACAGAGGATTGGATAGTTATTAATTGCTCATCAGAACAAGCTGTAGAAGCAGATATTGAGTTATCTTTAAACCCTATTTTTATTCCAGAAACTCTGCTGGATGAGTCTGAATATTTAGAAGAAGAATTTTTAGAACCACGAGCATTAGTATCTAAATTGCCTAGTAGTAAAAGAATACTACTTAGCTATTTGCCAGAGCCAGAAAAGACACTTTTAGCTTGGCTAAAACAAGACCATACTTTAGAAACATGCTTATCGTTGGCTATTCAAGTATGCCAGTTTTTTCGCTACGTTTATCAACAAGGATGGTGCTTTGTTCAAATTACACCAGCTTTTGTTCAGATAGGCACACTGATTCAATTTTTTGATTTGACAGGAATTTGTGGTGTTGGTCAAAAGCTTAGCTATGGCTTAACAGGAGATTATTGTGCTTGCGAACTAGCTTTAGGTTATCCAATTGATGAGCAGATGAGTACCTATATTGTAGGTATTTTGTTGTATCAATCTATTCATCATCAACTTCCTAATCTGGATGACCCTGGCAAACTGATAATCAGACCGATTCCTCGAATTTACCAAATTATTAGTATTTGCTTGGCATCGTTTGGCGATCGCTTTTCTTTATCGCAACTACTCAGCATTCTAATTGAAACCAGACAATCATACAATACACCACAAATTCGATGGTGCGTGGCCAGTCGTTCCACTGTAGGTTTATCACCAAGTCGTCTGCAAAATGAGGATAGCTATGGTGTCAAACAACATTACTCAAATCAGTCTGAGGCTTTAATTTTGGCAGTTATAGCCGATGGTATGGGAGGCATGGCCCAAGGTGAAATAGCCAGTCAATTCGCTGTTAAGACAGTTTTAGAAGCAGCTATACCTATTAGTTTAAAAAGTGCGGCAGACCGCGCCAAATGGTTAACTACTTTAGTGCAAAAAGCTAACGAATCTGTATCTCAACATGTACAAGATGGAGGAACTACACTAAGTCTTGTGTTAGCAGTCAATAGAGAATTAATGATTGCTCATATCGGTGATAGCCGGATTTTTTTATTACGGAACGGTTGTATATGTCAGTTAAGTGAGGATCATTCTATGGTAGCTATGCTACTCGCTAATGGTCAAATTAGCTATGAAGAAAGTCAAGAGCATCCAGACCGTAGTGTTTTGCTTAAGTCTCTTGGGAGTAAACGTAAAATTAGCGAGGATTATCTCCAAGATTTAAGCCGTTTTGGCTCAAGTTTATCAATGACTTTAGAAGATGGAGATACTTTAATCCTTTGCTCAGATGGTATTTGGGATTTAGTTTCTATGGATGAGTTAGCAGAAGTTTTTGTTACTAATCAAAACTTACAAGTTGCTGCTAATACAACAATTGATCAAGTCATTTATAGAGGAGCTATTGATAATGCAACTATTCTTGTATTGCAATGTTCTATAGAAAAATATTACGAGTGAATTTACGCTTAATGCGAATTAAATAATTCGTAATTCGTAATTCGTAATTAATTTTTGTAATAGGGATTTCACCCCAACACAAAACTTGCCGATTATAGAAGCGGGGGACTTAAACCCACGGAACGTGTTAAAAGCTTTAATCTTGTAGGGGGTGTTACGGACGCAAGTCCTAATGCACCGAAGATATCCGGCTGGATTAAAAATAAATTGTTGATTATTAAATTTAAAAATTATGTCCAATCTTTGCTCTTGTTGCTTAACAATTAACCCAGATGACAAGTTAAAATGCTTGAGTTGTGGTGCAGAGCTTTCCTTGATAGCTGAAAGCAATTCAGAGTTTGTTGCTCCTAATCATTTACCTCCAGGAACATTTCTGAAAGATCATCAATATCAATTAGAAAAAACTTTGGGTCAAGGAGGATTTGCTATTACATATCAAGCAAAAGATTTAGTTAATAGCTCTAGGTATGTTGCTATTAAAGAACTCTGGCCAGATAGAGCCGGGAGAGAAGATTTAAAAGTTAAATGGCCGTATTCTATACCCCCACTGGAGCGCCAAGAACAAATCAATAAGTTTCAGGATGAAGCACAAAATTTGCAAGGTTTAGCTAAATTTAAACATCCCAGTATTGTTAAGATATATGATTGGTTTGAAGAGAATAGTACTGTCTATATAGTAATGGAATTTATCGATGGTAAAACCTTACATAACATTTTAAAAGAAGAAGGAATTCTCTCAGAAAACAGGATAAAAAAATATTTTTTACAATTAGCCTATGCTCTGAAGATTATTCATGAAAATAATTTGCTGCACAGAGATATTAAACCAGACAATATTATTATCAATCATCAAGATAGAGCAGTATTAATAGATTTTGGTGCTTCTAGAGAGTTTTTAGCAGGTCGCAGCAAAAACATGACGCGAATTTGGACTCCTGGATATGCCCCGCCAGAGCAGTATTCTTATCGAGCCACCCGTCATCCCAGTGCAGATATTTACTCTTTATGTGCTGCAATGTATGAGTTACTCACTGGGCGACTTCCTGCTGATGCTTTAGATAGGGTGAACTCGAAAACGACAACTCTCGGCGGCAATGATTCTCTAATTCCTCTACGTCAGGTAGTCGGTAGTCTTAGCCCTTTGATAGAAAGAATCATTCTCACTGGGATGAATTTGAAAGTAGAGGAGCGATTTCAGGATGCAAACTATCTCATTGAAGCTTTAAATGGTAATTACATATCTCCCCTTCTAACTCAGGCGCGGGAATTAGTTAGGCAAGGGAATTTATTACAAGCGGCTCAAGTGTATCAGCATTGTCTGCTGGAAGAACCAGAAAATAGTAAAGCTGCTGTTGAAAAAGCTTTGGTTTTGATTCATCTTAATGATTCGCAAGCAGAAGCTGCTGTACAGCAAGCACTTCAACTTCTACCTGATGATGGCAGACTTCATGGACTTTTGGGGCTACTTTATTGTCGTCAGTCTAATTGGTCAGAAGCTGTTAAACAGTTGCAACGGGCGGTGAATTTGGCTCGTAACGAGTCTTGGATATGGGCTAATTTGGGATGGGCGCTTGTTAAGTGCGGTCAGTGGAAACAGTCTGTAGTTGCAGTAAATAAAGCTTTAGAACTCGATGAGCATTCAACTTTTGCATTGGGTTTAAAAGCTTGGATGGCTGTTAATCAGAAGCAATGGCAATTTGCAATCCCGGCTGCACGACAAGCTATCTCAAGTTCTCAACAAATTAACTCTCAACATGCTCAGAGTTTGCAAGCATGGATATATCCTTGCTTGTTGGTTGCACTTCATAATGAAACTAAGACAACTACTTCTGAGCTAGAGATATGTTTGCAAGAGTACATGACTCAGGTACCTGATAATAATTTTGCACATGGGTTTAAAGGTTGGTTGCAAGCTTCACAAGGTCAATGGGCTAATGCATTAGTTGAGTTTGAGCAAGGAGCATCTAAACCAAAAGTACCTTTTTGGATAATTCTCAACCTGGGCATTGCTTATGAACATGTGAGAAACTCGCAAGCAGCAATCAAAGTTTATCAAGATTGTCATCAGGTGAATTCTAAAGACGCTTTTGTATTATTTCGTTTAGGCACAACTCTTGGACAGGAGGCTCAAAGATTAGGACAACGAGAGCTATGGTTAAAAGCCTGTTTATTTTTAGAATTGGCGTCTCAAGTCAACCCTGATTATGCAGAAGCCTATCACAATTTAGGTTGGGTTTTGCATCATATTAGAAATGAGCATGGGTTGATTGATAATTATCCAAAGGTATTAGGTGTATATCGTCAAGCTATTCAACTTTATGAACAGCAAAATCAACCAATATTGGCACAAGGAATTAAACAAGCTTTTGATTTAATAGGGTTAAAACTATAGGGCTTATTTTTTTAAAACTGTTCCCTTTTTCAGATCTTGCACCTTTCAAACTGTCAGTCGCAAAACTTACCTAATTGTTCGGCTTCGCTCTCTACCGCCAGGGATTGTAAATCCCTGTCTTATAGCAAAAGTCCATTAGAAATGGACTAAATGCAGAGACAAATAGATATGTAATTTTTATAACTTTATTGCGGCAGACTCATTATTTTCACTGGCAGATGCAAGATGTGAGCTTCCCTTCTTCGATGAACAACAAGAACCCCAACTCATTTAATTACGAATTACGAATTACGATTTGCCTAGTTGCTAATCGTGATATTTAAAGAAGATTCTGTAGTCAATATCAATCGGGGACGACAACTGTAGCTCCGTTATGATGATTAAGTGACCAGCGGTGGTCAATTTCCGCTGAGGAAAACTGACAAATTTCTTCTAATCGTTTTTGTTGTGCTGCGGCTTTTCGCAGAGTAATAATTAGCTGATTTACTTGATGTCGTAATTCGGGGTTGTCGCTGACTGCTAACATGGTTTGTCTTTCTAGAAGTTGGAGTAGAAGTTCGTAGTGGATAGGTGAAGGTAGAGGAATTTGCTCCATGAAGTTAAGTTTTAATTTCAAATTTGGGATGTTGTATTAGTCGCATTTAGTCTCTTGCTAATAAATTGTTACACAGAAAATAACTATTTCCTTAGTGCTAGAACTTAGAGAGCAATGAAGATTTAGCAAAGAGATTGGTAATGCGTTGGGCAATTTCTGCGTGTTTCTAAGTAACTTAGTTTACCAATTACGCAGGGTATTTACGGTTGCAGAGCTTGGGTGCGGCAACTCTGTTAGAAATGCCTTGGTAGTATACGGGCGATCGCTAAACTAGGATCTGGTTGTTTGACCAAAGATTCACCAATCAGGACAGCAGCTGCACCAGCTGTAGATACCAAACTCAAATCATCTGGGTTGTGCAATCCTGACTCGCTCACAACTAGGATTTTCCCTTCTTGCAATTGGCTACCCCTTGCAGCTAGCAGTTGACAAGTAGTTTGCAGGTCAACAGAGAAATCCTCCAAATTGCGATTGTTGATTCCTATTAAGGATACGCCATCTAAGGCCAACACGCGATCCAGTTCTGCCAAATTGTGGACTTCAATCAAGGCTACCATGTTGAGGTTGCGAGCAATTTTGATGAAATATTGCAAATCTTGGTCACTGAGGATTGCAGCAATCAATAAAACCGCATCTGCGCCTTGAATCCGTGCCAAATACATTTGGTAAGGATAGATAACAAAATCCTTACACAATAGAGGTAAATCGACTGCGGCACGGATTTTAGCTAAATTGTCAAAACCGCCTTGAAAAAACTTGGCATCCGTTAACACCGAAATACAACTAGCACCACCTTGTTGATAGGACAAAGCGATCGCAACTGGATCAAAATCTTCTCGAAAAACGCCTTTACTAGGAGAAGCTTTTTTGACTTCCGCAATCAATGCGGGCTTTGTCTTACCTTGGCGCAGGGCTGCTACAAAATCACGGGTGGGTGGTGCAGAAAGTGCTTGCTTTTGCAACTCTTGTAAAGGCACCCTTTCGCGCATTTGATCAACCTCTGATTCTTTATGCCAGACAATCTCTTCTAGAATATTGTTCGGCGCAGCGTTTGGTAAAGCAACCTGATAACGCAAGATAGATACGGCAATCGATGGATTGGGTTGACGGCGACGGATTTGCATGTTGGGGAGTGGGGATGAGGGGAGTGGGGGCAACTGACAGGTGTAGGTTTTTAATATTTTGCGTTTTGAGCGACGCGGAGACGGTGAGACGCAGGGACGAGGAGAAAGATTTCGGAACGCAAAAATAGGCTTTTTCGGATTGAATGTAAAATACCTACACCTGTGAGGCAGGGGGCAGGGAGGAGGGGGAGAATTACGAATTACGTTAGCGTTAGCGAAGCGGTAGCGAGGTACGAGCGTCAGCGGTAGCGAGTCCTCGATAGCGTTAGCGTTAGCGAAGCGGTAGCGAGTCCTCGAGCGTCAGCGGTAGCGAGGTACGAGCGTCAGCGTTAGCGACGCAGGAGCGTCGCGTCATTACGAATTACGAATTCCCCATTCCCTAAATTGCGATCGCTCGTTTATACGCTTCGTCCAGCACTTCTGAAAGTGTGGGGTGGGCGTGAACTAAATGAGCAAGGGTATGGACGGATTGACGGTTGGCAACCGCTGCTGAGGCTTCGTGAATTAAGTCTGAGGCGTGAAGTCCAAAAATGTGAACGCCTAAAACCTCACCTGTGTCTTGGCGATACACCACCTTAGCTATACCGTCAGCTTCATTTTCTGCCAACGCTTTAGAATTACCTTTGAAGTAACTCTTACTTGTGGCAATTTCAAACCCTTCCGCTTGCCCTAAATCTTTGGCAGCTGTTTCTGTTAAGCCCACATAGCTAACTTCTGGATGGGTAAATGCGGCGGCGGGGATGCTACGGTAATCGACTGTCCGTTCTCGTCCCACTATATTTTCCACTGCCACGATGCCTTGGGCAGAAGCTGCATGAGCCAGCATCATTTTGCCATTAGCGTCGCCAATTGCCCATAAATGGGGAACTAGCTCACCTGCTGATAATACCGCCATGCGATCGTCAACTGGGATAAAGTTTCGCCGATCAAGTTCTACACCCACAGACTCTAAACCGAGATTTTGCGTCGCTGGGATGCGTCCTGTTGCTACCAAGCAAGCATCCACCTCAATCACATCTAAATCTGATTTTGTTTTGAAATCTGCCAACTCAATCACCACTGGCGAACCAGGGATAACTTTTTTGGCGTAAATCCCTACTTTAGTTTCAATATCGCGGGGAGTAATTAACACCCGTTCGGCAAGTTTGGCTATATCGCGGTCGAATCCCGGCATTAGCTGATCTAATGCTTCAATTAAAGTAATTTCACAGCCCAAAGCCGAGTAAATATCCGAAAATTCCAAGCCGATGTAACCACTGCCAATAATTGCCACCCAATCTGGTAATGTTTCTAACTTGACACCTTGATCACTGGTGAATACCGTTTTGCCATCTATCTCAATCCCTGGTGGTACAAAAGGAATCGAACCAGGGGAAAGAATGATGTCTTTGGCTGTGATGTTTCTTTCGCTACCATCAACAGTCACACTGACCTTTTGTGTCCCAGCAACTTTTCCCCAGCCCCTGATAATATCAACTCCCAGGCGTTTGAGACTGTTAGTTAAATCGCCTTGAATCTTCGCTACTAGATTATCAGCATGGTTAGCGATCGCTTGGCGATCAAACTCCACATTTCCCACTTGAATGCCTAGCGACTTCAGGTGATGGGCATCGCGTAACTCCCGCACACGTCCAGATGCCGCTAGCAGGGCTTTAGAAGGAATACAGCCACGATTGACACAGGTTCCTCCCATGTCAGCAGCTTCGATAATCGCTGTTTTGAGACCACAGCTGACAGCGTGTAGGGCTGCGCCATGTCCACCCACACCAGCGCCGATAATCACCAAATCATAATCAAATCCATGACTCACATTAGTTTCCCCGTGTGCTTCGCCTATTTATTCTCAACTTGACTAGCAACCAGTGCAACCCCTTTCAAATTTTATGTTGCTAAATCAAATTATGATGCACCTGAGCGAGCGAAGAAATTCGTATCTTCAATATTATTGTAAACTTTTCGTTTTTACGTTACATTGCTGGCGTTTTCTCCCGATCCATCTCCTGAAAAAGCCAATCTCCACCCCCACTCCGAATTAGTATAAGCTGAAGGATGTAGAATTCATCAAGGCTTAGGATTTCCACAGGCGATCGCCCGATGTGTATTCCCAAAATTAGTGAGTTTACTATCCGTCGTTATGCCAACGCTAAATCTTTTCAGAGAGGCGAGGCATACTATGAGGCAGGTGCTGTTATTAGCGTCACCCAACGTGGTCACATGCTATATGCAGAAGTCGAAGGTAGTGAGGCTAGACCCTATCGTGTCAACTTGAGTTTTGATAGTCAGGGATTGATAGATGTTAGCTGCACCTGTGCTTACGATTTTGATGGGTGGTGTAAACATATTGTGGCGACGATGCTAGTTTGTACGCGTCATGCAGACACTATTGAGCAGCGTCCTACTCTCGAACAATTACTTGATCGCTTGGATCATATTCAAACTCAAACACTGGTGCAAGAGTTGGTAGCAGAATATCCGCAACTGATTGAGATGATTGACAATCATGTCAGTTTGATGACAAATCCAACTCCCAAATCTCAAATCATCAAATCTGTGCCCCCCAATGCGATTGATGTGGCCCCTGTACAGCGGCAAGTGCGGCAGATTTTTCGAGATGCAGTGCGCCATTTTGAGGAGGGTTATGAAGAAGACCCGATTACTGACGAATTACTGAGTGTAGTGCAAATTGCCAGTGATTTTAGCGAACGTGGGGAAGGTAATAATGCGATCGCCATCTTAGAAGCGATTACCTCTACTTGTGTGGAAAACTGGTATGATGTCGCCGAGTACGGTGCTGAAAACGATGAAATTGCCTGGGAATTAAATGATGCTTGGTGTGAGGCAATTCTCACCACCGAACTCACTCCAGAGGAAACAGTCGATGTGCAAGTGAATTTGGAAGCATGGCAAGACGAGTGGAACGCTGATTTTAGAATGAGTTTAGAAGCTTTGCAGCAGGGTTGGGATTATCCACCACTGGTGAGAATTCTCCAAGGAAATATGATCGAAGAGGGACTATGGCAAGGAGAATCACCAGACTATGCAGATAATTTAGTATTGAGTCGCTTAAAAATTCTCGAACGTCAAGAGCGTTATCAAGAATACCTGTATTTGGCAGAAGTGGCAGGGCAAAATCGACAGTATTTAACAATGCTGGGGCAATTGGGCAGGGTAGAAGAAGCAATGAACGCAGCCCAAACTCAAATGAACTCAATGGAAGAAGCCTTTGCCCTGGCTAGAACCCTCAGAGAACAGGGAGCATTACCACAAGCATTACATATTGCTCAGATGGGATTGAAGCTACCAGGCAACTGTCAATATGACTTGGGAAGTTGGACGAGTGATTTAGCCGAAGCATTGGGAGATGAGACTGCAACTTTGGCAGCAGTTAAAGCCGCTTTTCAAGCTCACCCTTCCTTCGCAGACTACCAGAGAATAGAACAGTTAGCTGGCGAAAACTGGGAAGGTATTAAAACAGACTTGCTAAAAAGTACACGCAACTGTGGAATTTGGGGAACAGAATCAGCAAAGGTTGATATTTTTTTATATGAAGGGCTAATTGATGATGCAATTGCGATCGTTGCTGAACTCAGTTCCTATTATTCTGAGTTAATTCACCGAGTCATGGATGCCGCAATCTCTCATAATCCCAGCTGGGTAATTGCTAATGCCCATCGCCGTGCTGCAAAAATTATGGATGCGAGTAAAGCAGAATACTACAGTGAAGCAGTTGAGTGGTTAAAAAAAGCACGCGCCGCTTACTTGGAATCGGGGAAACGGGCAGACTGGTTAAACTATCGAGAAAAACTAATCCAAACTCATGCGCGTAAACGTAAATTGATGGAAATGTTCAAACAAAAAGGTATGGAGTAAATCGTAAATCGTAAATCGTAATTCGTAATTCGTAATTCGTAATGACGCGACGCTCCTGCGTCGCTACCGCTGACGCTCGAGGACTCGCTACCGCTTCGCTAACGCTAACGCTATCGAGGACTCGCTACCGCTTCGCTAACGCTAACGTAATTCGTAATACTTCGACTTCGCTCAGTACAAGTTCGTAATTCGTAATTAATAAGCTAAAAAACATCTAAATTACATAATCAAATTAAATAAAACTCTTGTGGAGTGGGCATCTTGCCCGCTCTAATTATGCAAGTTATATGTGGAACAGCTTAGGACTTACGCACTGTACAAAATAACTATCTTGTGTATCAATGTAAATACGTTGTTTCAGGCTTTTGTCAATCACCCTTGATTGGGTGCGATCGCTAAAATTTCATTGAAAAATCTAGCTATAAGCCTTGAAAACTATACCTGTTATTTTGACTTTTCTGTCAATGCGTAAGTCCTATATACGTTTCAAAAACAGAAACCAAAAGCGCGATCGCTCCTCGCCTCTATAAAATTAGAATAAATTTTCAGTAATATCTCGCAGAACAACAGAATAATTATTTCATGAGAGCAATGTCTCTCAACAAGCCAGTGCGTGTTTACGCGCTTGCTCAAATTCTCATTTTCCGTATACCCCCACACCCTTACACCCCTAGCCAAAGTGCAAAATAAACAGTGGATTTTTAGGTGCTTTTTACCAAACTTTAGCCGTTACAGTTTAACTTTGTTGCTGAGTGTAGTTTTGCTATCTGATAGTGTAAGTGCAACACTAAGGAATAGATCATTGCAGATTGCACAACAGTCAACAACCCAGCAAGATGCAACTCGCGCGGCAGCAGAACGACTCTTACAAGAAGGGTTGGAACTTTACAAACAAGGAACAGCAGAATCACTGCGAAAAGCAATTGAGAAATGGCAAGAAGCACTCAAGCTTTGGCGACAAGTGGACGATAAAGCAGGGGAAGCATTCACACTTGTTTGTATGGGCAAAGTCTACGACTCATTAGGAGAAAAGCAACAAGCTCTTTCATACTACAACCAAGCTTTACCAATATACCGTGCAGTCGGGGACAAGGGAGGGGAAGCCACCACCCTCAACAATATTGGCGCTGTCTACTCTTCATTAGGAGAAAAGCAACAAGCTCTTTCATACTTCAACCAAGCTTTACCAATATTCCGTGCAGTCGGGTACAAGGCAGGGGAAGCCAACACCCTCAACAATATTGGCAGTGTCTACGATTCATTAGGAGAAAAGCAACAAGCTCTTTCATACTTCAACCAAGCTTTACCCATACTCCGTGCAGTCGGGGACAAGGGAGGGGAAGCCACCACCCTCAACAATATTGGCGCTGTCTACTCTTCATTAGGAGAAAAGCAACAAGCTCTTTCATACTTCAACCAAGCTTTACCAATATTCCGTGCAGTCGGGTACAAGGCAGGGGAAGCCAACACCCTCAACAATATTGGCAGTGTCTACGATTCATTAGGAGAAAAGCAACAAGCTCTTTCATACTTCAACCAAGCTTTACCCATACTCCGTGCAGTCGGGGACAAGGCAGGGGAAGCCAACACCCTCAACAATCTTGGCGGTGTCTACTCTTCATTAGGAGAAAAGCAACAAGCTCTTTCATACTTCAACCAAGCTTTACCAATATTCCGTGCAGTCGGGTACAAGGCAGGGGAAGCCAACACCCTCAACAATATTGGCTTTGTCTACGATTCATTAGGAGAAAAGCAACAAGCTCTTTCATACTACAACCAAGCTTTACCAATATACCGTACAGTCGGGGACAAAGCAGGGGAAGCCAACACCCTCAACAATATTGGCGCTGTCTACGACTCATTAGGAGAAAAGCAACAAGCTCTTTCATACTTCAACCAAGCTTTACCCATACTCCGTGCAGTCGGGGACAAGGCAGGGGAAGCCAGAACCCTCAACAATATTGGCAGTGTCTACGACTCATTAGGAGAAAAGCAACAAGCCCTTTCATACTACAACCAAGCTTTACCCATACTCCGTGCAGTCGGGGACAAGGCAGGGGAAGCCAACATCCTCAACAATCTTGGCGCTGTCTACGACTTATTAGGAGAAAAGCAACAAGCTCTTTCATACTACAACCAAGCTTTACCCATACGTCGTGCAGTCGGGGACAAAGCAGGGGAAGCCAACACCCTTTACAGTATTGCTTTTACAGAACGCAACCAAGGCAACCTCAAACAAGCCCTGACTCAAGTTGAAGCTGCTATTAAAATTATTGAAGATTTACGTACCAAAGTTGATAGTCAAGAACTACGCGCTTCTTACTTTGCATCAAAGCAAGACGTTTACAAATTCTACATCGACTTGCTGATGCAGTTGCACAAAAAAGACCCAGCCAAAGGATACGATGCAATTGCACTGCAAGCAAGCGATCGCTCTCGTGCCCGTGGTTTAATTGAACTGTTAACACAAGCTAACATCGATATTCAAAAAGATATCGACCCCAAACTCTTAGCACAAGAACAACGTTTACAGTTACTAGTTGATGCCCAAGAAAAACAACTCTCACAACTAGCAAGCCAAAAAGAATCACCTGCCCAACTTCTAGCAGATACCAAAAAACAACTTGAAGACTTGCTCAAACAACAACAACAACTCAAAGAAAAAATCCGTGCCACTAATCCAGAGTATGCAAACCTCAAATATCCCCAACCTCTAACCTTAAACCAAATTCAGCAACAACTAGATAAAGACACCCTACTATTACAATATTCCTTGGGTGAAGAACACAGTTATCTTTGGGTAGTCACACCCAATTCTCTCCACACTTACGAACTCCCAAAACGCGAACAAATAGAAAAACTAGCCAAGAATTTATATAACAACTATCTCAGAAATCCGGGGATGCAGGGAGTTTCCCCAGAAGAAACAGCCAAAGCTGCTGATGAGTTGAGTAAACTGATTATTGCACCTGTTGCTGACAAGTTAGGACAAAAACGTTTAGTAATTGTCGGTGATGATGCTTTGCAATACATTCCTTTTGCTGCATTAACATCAGGAAAATCAACAGCAAACTATCAACCCCTAGTAGTCAACCACGAAATCATTAGCCTACCTTCCGCCTCAACCATTGCTATTATCCGCCAACAACTCAAAGGACGCGCCCAAGCACCAAAAACCCTAGCGATTCTTGCTGACCCTGTATTTACTGCATCAGATGAACGAGTTACAGGCAAATCTACAAATACTAACAATAATCTTGACTTAGAATTACAACAGTCTGCACTCAATCGCTCAACAAGAAACATCAACCGTGGTGAAATTAGTAGACTTCCAAATACTCGCACTGAGGCACAGGAAATACTTAAATTAGTGCCCTCAAATCATCTGCAAGCTTTTGACTTCGATGCTAACTACAATTGGATAACTAACAAACAACTCAGCCAATATCGCTTAGTACATTTTGCAACTCACGGTTTTCTCGATAGCACTAACCCAGAGTTATCAGGTATTGTGTTATCTCTAGTAGACAAGCAAGGCAAACCACAAAGAGGTTATCTGCGACTCAACGAAATCTTTAACCTCAACTTTCCCGCTGATTTGGTGGTGTTAAGTGCTTGTGAAACGGGATTGGGTAAGGAAGTGAAGGGAGAGGGATTAGTAGGGTTGACAAGAGGACTCATGTATGCAGGTGCGGCACGAGTTGTGGTGTCTTTGTGGAATGTGAACGATGAGGCAACATCGTTGTTGATGAGAGAATTTTATAGCAAGATGTTGCAGCGTGGGTTATCTCCGGCAGCGGCTTTGAGGGCAGCACAACTTAAACTCTGGCAACAACAAGAGTGGCGCAATCCTTATTCTTGGGCAGGTTTTACCCTACTTGGTGAATGGAAGTGATAGACATGTGTGTTGTTTCATAGTCACAAGAGG
This sequence comes from Desmonostoc vinosum, assembly GCF_059505385.1. Taxonomy (NCBI): domain Bacteria; kingdom Bacillati; phylum Cyanobacteriota; class Cyanophyceae; order Nostocales; family Nostocaceae; genus Desmonostoc; species Desmonostoc vinosum. The sequence goes on along the minus strand of NZ_JCACKM010000090.1, from coordinate 173 downwards.
CAGGAAAGCAGGAACTCTTAGTAGGGGAGAGGGCTTGTTCATTAGACCTCTTGCAAAAGTCGGATACTCGCCAGAAAATAAATTTTCTGGCTGATAACTCAAGTCGGTTTCAACCGACTAATAAGCTAAAAAACATCTAAATTACATAATCAAATTAAATAAAACTCTTGTGG
>NZ_JCACKM010000089.1:14282-29755 GCF_059505385.1 Desmonostoc vinosum | reverse complement strand
ATGAAGTATATGCAGCTAATGAGTTGATTGCAAGTATCACCATTGACGATGACTTGACTCAACCTTGGGTAGTTATAGTGAACGGTGTAGAAGTTTTTAGAGACAATACTTATAAAAGATGCCATAGCTTCATTGTTTGGCATTGTATGCGAGGAAGTTTACCCAAGCCTGAGCAGCAAACAAGTACAAACGCTACAGACACACCTTGCACTACTGGCAATGAAATCATGACACAAATCGCTATTGAATGCGAAAAGTTTGAGCTTGACGTGATGGATGATGGCATTTACTGCAAGGATGTGAAACTAGGTGAAGTAGGATACAGCAATGGTAGATGGTGGGTATTGAGAGCCTCATCAGAGCATCAAGAACTTGTGCCGTGTGATTCTGTGGCTGATGCGGTGTGGTCTTTACAAATAGTGGAAGTAAGAGCCAGTGGTGATGTTGATCAAGAACCTGCTGATTATGAAAAATGGCTTGATATGCCAGCGAATGAATTGACTACTGAACAATGGGATCGGTTATTGGAGTACTACCCGTTTGGTGAAAGTGCGGAGTTAGTAGCGGCGTAAGGGATAGGTGGGGTTTAATGCCTCAACTCATAATCTGTCCATTCAAGTATCAAAGTCAATCAAATAATTGTTGCTCAAAAATTATTCTTTTTACCAATGGAAACCATTGAAATGCTGCAAAAATTCAACGAGTGCTATGGGAAGATTCAGGCGATTGCTCAATCAAATGAATGGCTAGAACTGTCAACCCGCAATGATGTTGACCCCGAAATGAAAACACATTTAGGCGATGTGTTGCACTATTTAGAGGGGGCGATGGGGTGTATTGAGCCTTTTATTGAGGTCAGGGTAAATCAGGAAGTATCTTAAAGTTACTCGTTAGCTTGCTGCTGTTGTAACTCTTGTACCACTTCAACTGACAAGCCAGTTAATCGAGTAATTAGGTTAACACTCATACCCTCTGCTAGCATATTGGCTGCAATTTCACGGGCTTTTTTGTTACGTCCTTGTTCTTCTGCTTCATTTTGAATCATTTGGTAAATAACTGATTCGCTCATTATATCTCTCCTGAATAAACGCCCAATTAATTCTTGTTCTAATACTAACCCGGCCAAGATTGCGGTAGCAGCAGAAATATTGCTTTGTGTCCGTCTTTCACTAATTCTATCAACAGCCGCCGCCACCTGTTGTAGTGTACTAGCCTTATTATCGGTCGCACTTAATACAGCGAATGGCAGTAACCCTGGGGTTCCCAAAAATATCTCTGGTGGTTGTTCCCACAGACGAATCACACTAAATTCATAGCGAAGGTTTTCAATACTAAATGTGGTTTTATAAACTTCTTCTGATGCAGTTTTATTCAAATAAATTACCACTTGGTACATTCGTTTGTTGGGAAAGCGGCGATATACACGGACGCGATAATCAAGCATCCGAAAAGGCATATCTTTATCAGGTTCGGTTTGAAATTCGATGTGGAGAACAACTTCATCTGATTGCAGCAGTATTAAAGCATCAGCACGAATCGGTTCTAAGGATAGTTCTGTGGGGCTTAACTTTGTCAAAGTAATCGGTTCTCCTAATAGCCAAGTTGCAAAATCGGGAGAATACAGTTCAGCAAGAAATTTACAGGTGTTATCAAACATGAATAGGTTTTATTATTGGAGGGGGAACGATGGACATTTTTGAAAACAAAGCACGGGAATTACAACAACAGCTTTATGAATCAGGACAGGTTTACTCTCTTTATCAAGTCAAACTTGCCCTTTCTCAATGGCTTGTTCAAGCATCTTATCATTTAGTTGCAAATGCCACTGATTATATCTATGGTGATAATCATCCGATAGCTCAAGATTCGTTTAAGCCGGAGGATTTCTCGGAGGATAAGCAAGTTGCAACTGTCAAGCAAGATATCAACTAATCAAAGTTAATCGTAAATGTCTTGAGGGGAGCTATGCAAAAACTAATCCCTGCTCTAATCAAAGCGAAGGCTGAATTTCAACCAATTCATAAAGACAGGACTAATCCTCATTTTAAGCACAAATACGCAACGCTTGATGCAGTTCTTGATGCTGTCACTCCTGCCCTTGGTAAATATGGATTAACAGTAATTCAAACAACAACCATAACAGAGGGTAAAACCACACTCCAAACTCATCTTTACCACGAATCAGGAGAGAGTATCATTAGCACTTACCCCTTGCCTGAGATAAGTGATTCCCAGAAATTGGGTGCAGCACTGACTTATGCCCGTCGCTATGCTGTATGTGCAATCTTATCAGTGACAGCTGATGAAGAAGATGATGGAAATGCAGCACTAAAAGGCGATGATAAGAAGACTGTTGTCAGGCAACAATCACAGGTTCATAAAAACAAGCCACCTACACAAATGGGTAATTTAGAGCAAGATTTGCGTGTTAAACAAATCAGAACTTTGTTAAATTATCCACTTGATTTAGTACTAGATTGGCTATCTCAGCAGGGTGTCAAACAACCAAGTCATTTACACAAGAACAAAGTTGACCAACTTGTAAGAACTATGTGTTTAGCCTGGGCTTACGACAAGTTTACTCATCCCGAAGAGGCCACTGATTCGTATCACAAATATGTGGTTGAAGCTGTCTTGAGAGGTACTGATGAGGTGACAGCAGTACAGAGGTGGATGCAGCAAGTACTTGTACCTGTGAGTCAGGGGAGTCAAAATGGAGTACATAATTAATGCTATTGAGGTGGACTACTACCACCATTGCGATCGCGTAGGTACTGTAAAATCTGATTCACTTTACGTTCGTTAGATAAGGCGATTTGGAGTAAATCAGCAGTAGTTCTAGAGAGGCTTAGGATTGTATCACTGTTAACTCTTGTCTCACTAGACACATTCTCCAACTGCTGTCTGATTCTAGCTACTTCTACCTCCAGAGCATCAAGTCTGCCTTCAATATCAGGTTGCTCGGTTGAATTTGTCACCTTGGAGCCTCAAGCGTTTTCATCTTGCTTCTATGTTGAAGCTAAACACCTTAATTATATGTCGAATAAGGCAAGAACTAATAAGGAGCAGAACAATGACAGTGCAACTAAGTAATTACTCTCTTAAAAGAAAATCTGCATTGATGCAACCGCAACAGCAGATAGAGCAACTTCAGTCGAGGATTCGGGAGTTAGAAAAGCAACATCAAGACTATAAACGATCGCAGAAGAAATTAATCGGGGCGATTGCTGAGATTTGTATTTCTCCCATGCAGGAAATCGAGGCCCTACGCATCCTGATATATCGGGGAGAAGCGGAGTGTCGGCGGTACTTGCGCTCGTTGTTGAAGAATCAGAATCGGGCTAGTTGAGGCTTAAGCGCGTAGTGACTCCGGTTCTGTACCTGAGATCTCCAAAACCCGACGCAACCAATCTTGTGTTTGGTTAGCAGCAGATTGCTTTTGTTGGGCATCAGTCCACATCTGTTCCCAATTGAACAGCCAATTAGTCATTAAACGCACTAAGTCAACTAGCTCACAGGCTTGGTCAATGTCGTCAGCTTTCACCATATCAGGTACAGTCCATTCAATAAAGTACCTGCTTTGTCTTACCAGAGGCAGCATCAAATCCTTCGATGAGTTCTCAGTCCACATGGAATGAATTTGTGATAGGTGTGCAGCAAGATGATGTAGGCGCGTAGAAACATCATCTTGCATAAAAATTTGTTGCTCTGGTGTCGCTTCGATCATAAATCTCCCAGGAACTCGTTAATCAGTTGAGCTACCCTTTCTCTAATATTAGGATCTAAAAGCTCCATTGAGCGATTCTGCCGAGGACGAAGGTTAACCATTGATTCAAAAATTATCTGCCCTTCGGGCAAGGCAGAAGGCAGAGGGCAGGAGGCAGAAGGGAAGAAAAAGTTTTAAGGTATGCCTTTTGCCTTGACCAAATTGGGTTTAAGACCCCCACCAAATCAAAGATTTGGTGGTCTACAATTACTGGGGGTCAGAATCCCCCTGTAATTGAACCTTCTGCCTTCTGCCTCCTGCCTCCTGCCTTCTTCATTCTTCCTGTGATAGGCATAAAACTAGCAGCCCAAATGTCTTGCTGTCTACTACTGTCTTTCAATAACTCTTTTTCACAATCAGCGTGTAACTCGCCACCTCCAACCAACACCCGCCGTTCGATATCAACTGCGGTTTTGATGTAGAACTTGTGAGAACGCAGCATAAGTTCAAGTTGTTCGACAGTGGCGCGTTCGTGTAGCAACAGAATCATTCAAATCACAACCATTATCAAGTAAAGCTTCTGGAGAGAGATAAATGTCTCACCTACAAAAATATGACAGTTCCTAGTCACTGATCATTCCCAAAATACTCATGATTTTCAACCAACTTCCAAAGGAACTGTCGTCGGAATTCAGTATTATCTTTCTGACCTAATTACTCATTGCCATTTGCCCGTTTGAACAAATTGGAGAAAGCAGGCGATTCATGCTCCCGCTCTAGGATTTGTCTGAGCAATGTTGCCAATGGTATCTCTTTCCAATTAGCAACAGCTTGGTATTGTTCATAAGTTTTTGGAGAAAGAGTAATTGTGATTTGTGGAGAATTTCTTTCCGTCATTTGATCAGCCTTCTATTACCAGTTCTACTACTTGCTAAATCAATGCATGTGATATACTTTCAACAAATTCAACAAAATGCCCCCGGTGGTAACGACACCGGAGGACTACTCCAACCATAGAATAGCCCTACAGGAGGAGCAATCGCAGTATGCCACAAATTGGTATCAGACCAATACATCCTAAAGATTTTAAAAAGATTCATCATTTCTCGACTTATCAGATGAGTAGATTATCTGGTTACTCGGTAGAGGCCGTGAAAAACTGGTTAGCTGATGAAAGTAGCTCCAGATTTGTAGAACCAAAACCATACGTACTTAATCATTTTGGAGCGATCCATAGCTGCTTAGCAAGAACATAGTGTTTGGGAAACACTAAGATGTTTGGCAAACACTACCCGCAACTGTGCGGGTTTTTTATTATTAAGTTAGCGATGTCAATGTACAAACTTGAAGCCGTCAGTTTGACTATTCATTTGACATTACTAAAAGGCTATCGAGTAGAAATATGACAATTACAACTACAAAATGATGCAGGAGTGGAAAAGCAGACTATTCTCTTCACCAAATCCTCTTTTGGGTTTGAACCTATCGGAACTACCTTTATCAATAGCAGAAGGAACAAGAATTTTGGGTATCTGTTACCGCACTTGGAAACGATGGAACGAGTTGGCAATGGATGTACCAGAGTACAAGCAGCAACACATGCAAATGTTGTCAATAGTTTCCAATGCCTCAGCTGCTCCACCAATACTTCGTTATCAAGTATGGGTAATAGGAAAGATTGGAGAAATTTACAACCAACTGCCTAACGGTATTCCCAAAAAGTGGATAGCACAGGAGTATTTACGAACCAAAAGTGATGACTTCACACAAGAACAATACCAAAAGGAGCAGTTGAACTTTGAAAATAAAAAATACATAGAGTCTCAGTACAACAAAAGCCAGTCCAATAATTAACCCACCAAAATTGTGAACTGCCGTTTTTTGACTACTTACAAACTACTACAGTTGTTGAATATGGATTTCAGACGTTTTTGCCCTTGATGACAGACTACATTCGTTCTGCCGAAAATATCAAAAAACAACCAAAAAGCAGCTTTGAAAAATATCTAAAAACCATAGAGCAGTATACTACAACAATATTGCAAGGCTGTAATGATTGTGGGATAAGAGTTCGGCAAAACGTTAGCGAGTGGGATGACCCCGATGCACCCCCAAAACCCTCAATTACGAGACACATATTCCTGAAATCAGCAGTGAGTGTAATACCCCCAATCAAACCATGAGTATCTATATACACAGGAGTAGGAGAATGTGTACAGGAAGCACACACATACAAAAACATCTATTGATGGAGAGACTGAAACAATAGAAACAATTGAAAAAACAGATTCCGGATTGTTAGAATTTTGTGGAGCGATCGCGGCGATAACTTTATCAATAATTGCAGCCACTCTGATATTGCAGGGTTTGAAAGATGCCAGTAGTTTTAGAAGATTGGATCAGCCAATCGATCAATCTCAAAAATCAATGTGAAAAGATTCGGGGAGCAAAGATTAGTGAGCGCACCTGGCGAAACTGGGAACGCCTTGCGGGTGCGGTATATCCTCCTGGGAAAAAGGTGTGCTTACGCTCCTACACACAGGAACAAACACAGTTGTTGTTGTGTTTGGCGTGGTATCGCAAGTGTTATCCCCGTGAGAAAGTAACATATCGCAGCTTGAGAAACTACTGGCAAAGTAACGAGTACAAAATTGAGGAGGTGTTCGATGCTTTTTGTGAAGCAGTTAACTCTCCCCAAGAAAAACAATCTCCACCAGAACCCGCCCCCAAACTCATAGCGTTATCTGAGGTGAAAAAATCGTGCGATCGCATTATGAATCGTTGCATTTCAAGGAACTGCTGGGCTAGTTGGAAGCAGTACTTGGGGATACCAAAATATGAACGTTATGTAGAAGAAGGACTTGCATCAATACTTGTGTATATGGCGTGTTGGAGGCATGACCATCCAACAAAAAAGTTTCCATTGGTACGTCAATTGATAGTAATGATGACGAGTGCATCACGCCTTTGCATGACTATGGAAACAGCGTCCAGTGCCAAAATGTGGCACGCTTGGCGAATGAGAGGGTGTAAAGGCAAAGACTTGCACAGATATTTAGCCATGTGCGGTTACAAGGTATCACTGCGGACTTTGTATAAGTGGGGCGATTTCAGCCAACGAAGGCATTATTCAGTATCAGAGCTATCGCAGTGGCAAGAAAAAGCATCTAAAAAGAGGCCTGCATGATTCGACTATTGGATGGATTCAATAACGTTTTAGCCTTCACAATTAACTTTGTTTTGTGCGGGGAATATTGCATGCAATTTCAGCTAGAAGTCATTTCCAATTCGCAATTGCGAATTGTTCGGTCAAATTCTGGTTTTAAGTTCTAATAATTAAGGAGAAGATATGGTACGTAAAGGTGAATTGACAGTGCAAGGAACAGAGGTGCAAACATCAATAGAGCCACAATCGAGAAAGATAACTAAGGGCAGAGAGCAAAAGATAGTGTCAGTACCAAGTGCTTTTTCACTGGTGATTGAGCAACTAGAAATAGCTTTTGATGAAGACTTGCGCCTAGCTATTTTTGAGCGATTAATACGAGAGCAGCAACAGATTGCTCAACAAGTAACGCAAGAGGAAAAAGTTACCAAAGCATTTGAAATCGCTAGGTTAGAGGCAATTGAACAAGCAAAAGAAAAGGGGAAACAATCAGCCAGGGCAGAGATAGCACAAAGAAAAAGAGAAAAATTAGCAGCTATCCAAAAACAATTCATCGAAGTAGACCTCGAAAAACTGATTGATAGTTGTGACTATTTACCTTATGAAGCGATGAAACAAACGATTGATGGATTTGCAGCCCAAGTAGGTGTGAAATTGGAGTGGAAGGAGCTAGAAAATGGACAATTCGAGTGCAACGCCAGTGTTACCTGAAGTTCAGGACTTTATACAAGCAGTTGAATCGGGAAAAGAATTTGCACAGATTACACAAATTATTCAAATGGAGGTACAACGTCAACTAGAGGAGCAATTAGCTGAGTTTCAAGATGTGATTGCACAATCTAATCTTGCGATGATTGATGTGATGCATAGTGAGCTAACGCGCCTGAAAGAAGAATCAGCAACAGTCAAGGGAGTAATGGAGCGATTAACAGCAGCAGTTGCTCCGGACATACCACAAACTGAAGACGAAGTTGTGAGCTTTCAACAAGCGATTAATAATCTAGAGAAGTATGGCAACATTATTCCTTCCAGTACTGATATTGCTGCTTGTCAATTAAGGATGAAAAATAACCATGCCTGGTCATTGGTTTGGCAGTCTGTTGCAAAGTTGTTTATTAAAAAAATGGAGAAAAAGTTTTGCAAACCGCCTACTTCCATCGCGCCTACTGGTGCTACGAAAATAACTTAGGAATTGCCAAAATTCACTATCCCCCACTCGGAATATTCGCACTGCTGTTTGAGAATGGTATTCCTGTGACGAATGTTAATTTCCTAAATAAAAGTGAGTTTTCCTATTACTGGCAGAAGTACAAAAAAGTGGGAGTAACGTTACATCTAGGTGTTCAAATCGACCGAGATGTAGAATTAACCAGAGTCATTGAGCAGGAAAATATTTTGAAGTTTCCTGAAATCAATCTGGAAATTAAATTAGAGAATAATATTCGTTACTTTCGTGGTCTGGAGGGAGAATGGTTTGAATTTGAAGATGATGTGTTTGTTGAGTATCAACCCTGTAATTCATTAATTGATGTGAGGTAGTTATGCCAAGACCAACACCCCCAAAACCACAAGCACCAAAAAATAATGGACTAAACCTTTCTGATTTAAGCGGTGATATCAGTAAAACTTTAGTCTTTAAGGATTCTCACTTTGGGCTAGATTCAGCAGTCTGGGAAAATGCCCAGCGTATTACTGATATGTTGCCTGTTGATTTCAAGGTATTTGGCGATCTGACTGAAGAAGATATAGCCACAGCAGTAGAAAAAGCTAAGGGTGCAGAGTTTCAGGCTAAAAACTGGGCGGAATATTCAACTGCTATTAGTCGCTACCTCAAATCCCTTTACAAGGTTAGAGAAAAGCAAGCTGAAGTTAGTGAAAATGTAGGCGAAGCAAGAGTCGCTCATGCTGAACTGGAAAAAAATCTTTCGACTAATCTCGCTAATTTGGAATCTAAATTCCGGCAGATTGTAGGAGGAAGTCGTTCTGCAATTGCTTCTGTACAAGATGATTTGACTATAAGTTTAGAGCGAATTGCTTCTGGGTACTCAGAAACACTTGCCAAAAAGCAACAAAAAGCTCAAACCGAAGCTGCCAAAAAAGAACCTACACCTTATGAAGAACAAACCTTGTCTTTAGTTGATAAATTCCGTCAACTGAGAGAAGCGCGTTATTCCGGTTCATCATTTGGCATTACACAACGAATTAAATCAGCAAGTAGATAATCGCAAACAAAAGAATGTCACAAGTTTGTAAACTTTCAATTTGGATATGTAGTTTTTTAATCGCCAGTGCCGCAGCTCAATTAGTTAGTTTATTGCCTTGGTCTATGCTAGTGATTGGAGTGGTATCAGTCATGACTTATACCAAGGGTAAAACTGATGACTCTATGTTGCTGCAAGTCATTGCTGTTGGATTAACTTTTGGATGGACTAAATGCTACTTCCTTGGTTAAAAATTACTAGTAGTGGTTTGGTAGCTCTAACTTTAACCTTATCTACCAATCCAAAGGATTTAAGATTATTCATTCCTGCAAACATTGGTGCGATCGCACTCTTAAGTTATGCAGCTACCAAACTCCGAGAGCTAGAAAAATTTTATACAGACAAAGAGCGTCAAGAGGATATGCTTGCTGCCCTGAAAGATACTCAAGCAGAAGAGCAATTGCAATTCCTCTCATCTGCTGCCGAAAGAAAACGCCTCTATCAAGAGGCTGATAAAGAAACAGAAAGACAACTTCAACTGTTACAACAAACTGCACCTTTGTTCAACGAGGTTCTCACTGTGACTGGACACAATGGTGCAATCTCTCGCATGGGCTTGGGGATGATTCAGAACGGAGAAAGCATAGGCAATGTTTTACTTGCAACATCTGAAGCAGAAATGCAATTAGAACAAGCCAAGCTACAAGCACAACTGGGTCAAAAACAATTAGAACTACAGGCACAATTAGCTCATCAGCAGATCAAAAATGCTAATGCTGATGTTGTTAATATTACAGCTACTACATCTCCAACAGCTGTAATTGAGGCACAATCATCTAAAATTGAAGGATTGAAAAAGGCAGCCTCAGTTGTCGGACTGCAAACTCAATGTCTTGGTGTTGATCGGGCCCCTAGTTATCAAAGGCTGATTTTTTCTGTCAACACTTGTGATTTCAAGCTAATTCCACGATTTAAAGCCGCATCTAAGCTGGCACTGGGAGTCGGTGATAAAGAAGATTTACCCTTTTACATTTATGCTCCTGAGCAAATGGCCATAGAAGTTCCTCTTTCCCCACACGAGCGCACATACTATGATTTTCCCCAAAGAACATGGCAACAAGGTGAACGCCTGATTGTATTGGGACAGTCGCTTGATGGCGAAGTAATTATAGATTTAGCCAGTGAGGACACCCCTCAATTGTTGGTAGTCGGAACAACCGGCTCTGGTAAATCTAACTTCTTCCGTGCTGCGGCTTATTGTCTACTAATGCAGGGTGCGAGAGTCGATGTCTGCGGCGGTAAAGTTAGTGATTATGAAGATTTTGCCGCTCGATTTCCTACTATCACTATGAATGATATGGGGAAAACTTTTGAGTTTGTTGGCGAATATTACCTAGAGTGCGATCGCCGTAACAAATTGACCAAGGCACAATTAGACTTAGAACGACCTTGGATATTGTTTATCGATGAGTATAAAGGTACTGTTCCACTTGATGATACCCTACGTAAAACCTATGACCAACAGTTATGTGAGGTTGGTCGTCGGGGTAGAGGTTTAAAAATTCACATTGTTGTCGGCTTACAGCGTGGAGCTAAACGCGCTAAGGAAGATCCACAAGGGCTACCACCAGACTTACGTGACAACCTACCTTGCCGGATTGCTTTTCGTTGTGTTGACGCTACTAGCGGTCGAATGATTTTGATGCGTCGGGGTGAGGCTGTTACCTCACTTCAAGGTCGTGGTGATGGCATTGTTCAATCTGGATTGCTAGACACCAGATTTCAAGCTTATCGATTTGAAACTATTCCATAATATTATGCTTCCATCTAAGTTTGTTGAAGCTGCTAATTTTCCTGCCCGTTGGCAAGAAAAAGATTTACAAGAATATCTTGCCGAGCGCCTAAGAAGAATGGGTTTTCATACCCAAACTGAAGTTGCAGCCAACGGTGGTAGGGCCGATATCGTTAGTAACTGGCAAGGCGGGACGATTGTCGAGGTTAAGAAATACCTAGATCGCAACAGTATTTACCAAGCATTTGGACAGCTGAGCCTGTATGGATTAAACAATCAACACAAACTTATAGTCATGGGTTTTCTGACAGTTGATGCGTCAGAACAACCATCTGCCTTGAAAACTGCATCAATGATTGAGCAGAATCCTCGCATAAAAGTAATTTTTGTGAATTTGGAGTCCGAGTGGTTGCCCAATCGTCAAGTAGGACGGTTTTGGTTGCCAAATATATTTTCATTGCCAAAGATATCACTACCAAAATTACCTTTGAGTGATTGGCGCTTTTTAATGAAAATTGTGAAGGACAACCCATTGCTGATAGTTTTAGTAATCGCTTTGCTATCAATTATTACATCTAACTTGAAGCAGGAATTTACACGTTGTTATCAACAACAACAGAATTGGGATTGTGTTTTTTCTTCCATTTACCAGGGTTAAGCCAGTGAGCAATAATACTATTGATATTAGATTAGAGCCAGTTCAATATGGCACTTACTGTCTGTGGATGGGGCTTGATGCACAACGGAATCTCTACATGACTTATCCCGCGAATGCGACTGATGCAATGTATAGAGCAGTCTTTGGGATGACAGCAAAACAGATGGAAGAATCACTAGGATGTTCACGCCATGAGTCTAGGGATTATCTTGATTCCCGTAGCCTCAATCGGATTAACAGCGCTGAATCGGCTATAGTTGCTCAGATTGATAACCGAGATGTTGAGCCATTGCAGGCGATCAAGAATGTAGTAGACTTTTTGTGTTTGACGCCCTCACAACCAGTAGCAAAGTTAGATGCAGCAGCGTAAATTATTCAAACATTATCAATAATATGGACACAACTTGTGATTTTAAATTCCTCAACGAAAGAATCGCAACATATTTCAATCCCTTTTACGAGGGAGAATATTTAGTAATTCAGACCTATCCACGTGAAATGAGCTTGAGAGTGAGTAAACGAACTTTTGACTATGAATCGGCGCTTAGTCATGAAAGAATTCAGAATTTATCTCACGACCATACATCATTTAGCCTAAGAATTTTTTACCAACAACAGCTTTGGACTGTAACTGAAGGCAAGCCTAACAAAATTTCTAAACAGCAGGATTGGAAAATTGCAGGAGAATTCTTAAATGCCAACTACGATGAAAACGCTGAGGGTGAGATAGTTGTTTGTGATTGTAGCTATCCCTTTTTTCGTGCATTAATGATAGGTGATGAAAATAATGAGTTTTGGCAACCTATAACTTGCTTGGTTAATGACCAAATGCGAGAGATTGATAATTGCCCAAATTGCAATTTTTCTTTAATAGAAAATGAAGTTGATGAAGATGATTTTGAAGACCCAATACCATCCGCTTGTGTAGGTTGTCAAAATTATCATGGTATTGAGTATGGAGATAATTTCTTAGTGTGTGGCATTCATCCGTATGGGTGGGATGATAACGAGTGTCCTGATTATAGTAATAAATAACTATTTGGTAACAAAAATTATGAATGCAATTGAATTATTTAAACATGAAGTGCAGCAAACCTTAGACATTCCTTATACTTCAAAACTAGCTCAAAGTAGCATTGGATTAATTGCAGAACAAAGTAGTATATTACAAATTGCTTGGGAGAAAGATTTAGTAACAGGAGAAATCGTTTTCTGTATGCGAGAGAACGAAGAATAACATGCCAAGAAGCGTTCGCTAATAAAGAAAAAATATGACTGAAACATTAACCTTTAAATATAATCCGATAGTTGTACAAAAGATATATGAAGGACGCGAAGTAATTATCACTTACTGTCAACCAAACCCTTACGATGTTGGGCATTATTTCTGGTATGTACGCAATTCTGATTTAGAGGTACTGGCAGATAATTCTAAGGGTTACGGTTGCTCGACTGATGAGGAGGCGATCGCGACTGCAATTTTAGCGGTAGATGAGTTAATATGAAAACAATAAAATATTATCAGCGTCAAAATTGGCTGTGCAGGATTACTTTAATCCTAACAAGTGTAATCACAATAGGATGCGCTGGAACAGCGACTACTCTCGCAAAGGATGGAGATAGCTATAGTTCGCTGTTTTATAGCACTTCTTTAGGTACTATAATTGGTTTTCAAACATCAATTTTGTTATATTTTGGGTGCTTGACGCTCAGCTATAAAGTCACTGAATTAGAAGAAGAAGATTCTCGCAAGAAAAAATTAGAAGCATCAAGAGAAAAATACAAAAACCTTGCTTCAAAATCTTGTAATAACTGCCTTTATCATCATGGTCAAAAGTATAATGATACACTATTGATATGTGCAGTACATCCAGAAGGTGTAGAAGGTACTTGTCCAGACTACGAAGAGTTTTATTAATAATTGTATTAATTATCAATTCAAGTTAATGCATGTAATTCTAGAAGAGATAGTAGAAAAAATTAATCAGCATTTGAGAGATGGGAAAAATGCTGAAGATTCGTATGCAACATTAGCAGAGTTTTACAGTCCAGAGGCTATCAATGCAGCTATGATACTTATTAAATCACGCGCATGTCGGATGAAATCTGTTAATTTAAATTCCTAAAAATAATATCCCTCTTATGTCACTTTCCAGGGGGGCGATCGCTAGAAGCCTCATCAGGCAATCAATACAAGCTATACTATTAGAAAAAAATTGGTCTTGGATTTATTATTAGAAAAGAATCGCGCGAACGCTTGCTATACAAAAGCCCTAGAATTCAGAAATGGCAAATGTTTTCGGAAACTGACATAAGAGGGATATTAAGTAAATATTTAGTCAGAAGTATTTTTGATTTTTCGAGTTATTTTTAAGTTTCATAATGGCTTTGCCTGAAGCGGAGTGAATTCCCTTTGCGACTCTTCAGGAGATAAAAATGAGCTTTACACTTCTTAAAGGCAGTTGTCCCGTATGCAGTGGAACTAGAAGAGATTGCCGCCAATCAAACCAAACAGGATTAATCTTTTGTTTTGCTCATGAGGCTAATCCAGCTAATTATATCTTCCGAGGTCAAGACAAAATTGGTTTTGGCATGTGGCAGTCTTCTTGTGATGCACAAGCGTTTAGCGATGAAATTCGTGCCGAAAGAAGGCGTGAGTTTTTAGCCAACGAAGCAATGCGTAAACAGCAGCAGATTTTAAATCAGTTATCGTCAAGAGAACGCGATCGCCATTACCGAGAAATTCTGTCACAACTATCTCTTTCATCAGAGCATTACATGCACTTGAGGAATGATCGCGGCTTTACGAGTCAGCAGATTGTTGCACGTGGTTATCGCTCTGTTAGCCAATGGCAGAAAGTAGCAGGATTGTTTCCCTCAAATCTCCCTGGCTTACTGCCTTATGGTTCCCTAAATGTTGGCGGTAGTGGTATCTTATGTCCAGTTCGCGATCTTGAGGGTTTGATTGTTGCCTTACGTTTACGGTTAGATGATAGTAGCCAGGGGAGGTATCGCTGGCTAACCTCTGCCACCAAGAAAAATCCCGAGGGGGCTACACCTCACCTTGATGGGGAGTTACCGTTAGCAGTTTATGAACCAGATGTTTATGCGGGTAAAGGGATCTGGATGACTGAGGGGCTTGAGATGAAACCAGCGCTGACGTGCGATCGCTTATCTGCACCTGTGCTTGGTGGGGGTAAGTGGTCAGGCTCACCAAAGAAAGCTAAACAATCTATTGAATATCTTAGCCACAAGTATGGCACTAAGTTATTAATATTTTGCCCAGATGCAGGCGATGTTATTAACACTGATGGTGTACCAGGGCGATGGCTAGGAGAAATCAAATTCTTTGAATCTTTGGGGTATCAATGCCGAGTTGCTTGGTGGCAACAAATAACTAAAGAAGATTCTGACATTGATGAGCTTGAAGATTACTCAATTGTTCAATTTATCACACCTGAACAGTTCAAAGCCACAATTGAGAGATTTCAAATCGGAACGCACGTGATGAATGGCATTATACACAAGCCAAAGCGGGTAAATAGTTTGATATCCTCTCCGGTTAAACAACTTGTTTGAATCAGCAGACATCAAAACCGTAAGCATAAATAAAAAGAGGGGAAAAGGTAAAAGGGAAAGGGGAAAGGGATGAATAGTTGCCCACTTCCTTACGAGGTTTTTATCTTCTTCATAAATAAGGATTATTTCGCCCACTTTCAAAGCGAGGTTTTTGCCTTTCCCCTTTCCCCCTTTCCCTTCTTCATAAGTGCTTGCGGTTTTTGAGAAAGGGCGATCGCCGCCATATTCTTTGTCAAGAATACTGCTCTCTTGTCTCGTGCTTAAGTACGGGACTAAGAGCGCTTCGCGATATTTAAATGAAATAAAAACAATTAGCGAGGTTAAAAATGAGCGATTTCGATAAATTAACAAAATCTATTAGAGGTGAAAATCCT
>NZ_JCACKM010000089.1:0-14182 GCF_059505385.1 Desmonostoc vinosum | reverse complement strand
GTACCTAAAACAACTCATCAACAAGGAGATTTTGATAGGTTGATGAAATCTATTAGAGGTGAAAATCCTGTACCTAAAACAACTCATCAACAAGGAGATTTTGATAGGTTGATGAAATCTATTATAGGATCATAATATGTTTAATCAAGACAGTTTAGACTGTCTTTTTTTCTTTGTGTTAAAAGGATGCTTTTGAACTGAGACACGGAACTAACTAAAATGTTTGAATCAGAGTTTTATTTTTTTCAAATTTCATGAATGCATAGCAAGAAGCCAGCCACATAATTGCAATCGTTTTTGGTTGCAATGGAAGCAAAGCAATGTTCTTTTTACATATTGCTTTATTTTTCTCAAATTATCAAGTTATAAGTATAGGCTACGCCAGAGATATATGAACAGTTTTTATCTTAATTTCTCAAATGAAACTAAAATATCGACTAACTTCTTTGATATCTGTCAGTCTACTTCTTTTTCAGAATGTAGCCTTTGCAGCAGGAAATCGACGTAGCCTGCCTGGAGGAATTGCTACTATTGACTGTACTATTTTTCCAGATGGTACAGAGGTTTTATGGTCTGTGAGTGTTGCAGACATGGATAAACCAATCCGACAAATAGCTTTTGCAGTAACGATTGGAGGAAGTGCTACCCAAGAGTTTCATGAAATCTTACCACAAGGACAAACTAGAATTGCCAGGAAAGCTTTCTTTTCTAATCAAAGAAATTTGTATGAAGCAGCAACTATCAAAGGTTTTGCATCTGGATTCTCAAATAGAGGGGTTTATGTTTATACGATTGATCCAGAGCTTGCTGCTAGTTGTACAGAAGCACATCAATAATTAAATATAAATCTTAACAGTAATTAATTGTTATAATTACTGTTAAGATATTTTTTTGTTGTTTTCAAGTTTAAGTATGTATTTACAAGATTTGTTACCAGTATCTAATTCATCACCTCATTTTGGATTTATTGAATTGGAATTTAATACACAAATTGATTTTGCCATTTGGGTATTAATAGAGAGTGGTATACAAGTTTCTCCTTTCGATTTACATCCAGTCGAAACTTCTCTTCAAAACTCCTTAATGAAGCCAGAGCAGTGGGATGAATGGCTAGCGACTCTTGTTGCTGTGTTTGACCCCAGATGGCTGTGTAAGGTGGAAAATTTCAATAGTGAAATTGAATTAGAACTAGCTCAATACCAATCTTTCATTAATAATTACTCTAATGAGGGTAAAACTATATCCTCATTAGACTGGGTAGCTATTCGTAATCATATAGAACAACGTTATGCTTGGAAACAACTTCAGTATGCACAAGTCACTCAAGAATATGGACAACAATTAGTAAAAACTTTATCTCCAATAACATATTGGAAACATCACGATCAAACAGAGATCTATCTATCCCAGATCTGGGATAGATATCACAATAATCGTCATGAAAATCTTAATATTAATCAAATAATGGGGTTGAGTAAAAATCTTTGCTATTTTCAACAGGATACTATTAAAAAGTTTTATCTTGTTAATTATCCTATTTTTGTTCAGCATCAAGTTTCTTCAACTACAACTATTGTAGGTATTTGTCAATCTCAGGAAATTGATCTTCAGTTTCTTCTACAATCACTGAATCTTTCTGTATCTAAATCTAACTTTTAACAAAAATTTAAACTTTTTAGATCAATTTTATATCAATATAGCTAGCAAGATAACACCATCAATTCTGGCTTTAGTTCCTATCTATGAATTTCGCTGCTCTGCACCTTAGTTTTATTCAAAATCTTATCAATTTGCTGATTAAAATCTTCAAAGTTTTGAATGACTTGGGATGTAAGTTGATTAATCTTCACCTTGCCTGATTCAACGCTCAAGACTACATCCCCATTATGTTGAGCGATCGCTAAATCTTTACGCTCAGCATTGAAACGAATGTGATAAATTTTACCCTGAGCTTGAGTTGAACCATCTGGTTGAATTTCACCTAGAACAGTACCAACTTTCTGGGCAACTTGAGTGAGCCGACTAATAGAGCGGTATTCTTCTGTATCTTTATTTAAGGCTGCCAAAGCATCATTAGATAACGCTTGACCAGACTTAAATTGGTTAGCAACTTCTGTAATTCGTTGCTTGTATTGCTCGGACTTGCCCAATTTGTCAGCAGCACTGTACCAGTTTCTCAAATCATCAATAGTTACTGATTGAGTTGGGGGAGTGTTGTTCGCTGCTGTTGTCACAGGTGTTGGGTCAGGTGTAGCAGTTTCAATTTTGGGAGTAGGGGAGGGGGCGCGAGAATCTGGGGTAAATAATAAATCTCGCGGACGATTAGCAAGAGAGTTAATTTGTTGTTGATATTCGCCTGCCGACTCAATAACCGCTCCAAACTTAAGAGTCATGGCAGCAGATGCAGATGTTTGTTCAGGGATAGAAGCGCTTACAAGATTGAAAACCGCTAATCCTTTTTTGGTTTCTAGTGGAACATCTTCTGCTGTCACTTGAGTAAATGAAACATTTTGGTCAGCCAGCCATTTGGTAACAGTCTCAACTTTGTGATTATCGACTGCTAATTGAGTCAATCCCAACATTTTATCTTCAGGTGTGGTGAACAATATCGTGGGACGCTCTTTAATTTTTTGCAGCATTGGTGCAGACTTGTCAATCATTTCTTGCTGCTGCGCGTTCACTGGTTGCTGCTTACCAAAAGCCTGACTCTCTTTTTTCCAAGTTTCGGGATACTCAACAGTAGTTGGGTCAACTTTAACCAAAGTTGTGGAGAAATTACTTTGTAGCGTTGCTTGCACTGGAGTTAGCCTTCCTGTTTTGAGAACTCCAAGTTGTCTAAGAGCTTCCTTGTCTTTTTTGAAATGAAGAACTCCCAGTGGCTTACCATCAAGGAATACCGCATCCTTAATTTGAGAATGGGGAATTTCTATATTTGTTTTTCTAAAATCTTTGTCATCAAACACTTGACCTTTAAAGTCATAATGATTAACTTTATTTATTTTTAACAAATTCCCTTGAGGAGATTGAGCGAGTAAAAAAGCACGATCACCACCTTCAGAAATAGAAGTCAGTTTGAGATTTAGCTGATTGCCATCTTTGAGGTAGTTGAATCCTTGAAGCTGTTGAACAGAATCCGCATCTAGTTCTCCAAGTGTTTTTCCATCAACTTTTAGCTTTACTGTTTGGTTAGGGACTTCTACATTGCCAATAGCCAAAGTAGCTGGTTCATTATTGAATTCTTTGCCTGCATATGAGAATTTGCTAATCTCTCTAATAGTAAATTCAACTGGTGGTTTGCCTGGTAATTCAATAGTCGCTTTAGCAGTGTAAGTTTCTCCTGGTACAATTTGGGCGCTTGCTTTAGTGCCAATGGGTAAGTGTCCACCCCTTGGTTCTATGGGGGCAAATTCTTTATATTCTCCATCCGTGTCTTGTACAAATATTAATCTAGAGCCGTGGCGCTCATGCCCTTCGGGGTGGTGAGATGCTCTAATCTCTACGGGGTATTTCTGCTCTTGATTCCAAACTTGATCCTTAAAATTATTCGCTTCATTATCAAGCCTTCCCAGTTTCAAATCAGTAAACTGGAGTTGGTCTAGTCTAGAAACAATTTCATTTGGAAACGCAGCAAATACAAAGTTAGATACTTTCTTTGCTACGGCTGGTTGCTCTTTGTTTTCAAGTTCATCTTGTCGTGATGCAGAAATATTCCAGGCGGCCGCTGCTGCTGCAAGTCTATCTGATTCTGGAATTGAATCTCGAAATGCTTCTGCACTCTTGTAGGCTTGAGCAAACAGTAATTTAGTCTGTCCCTTGCTTAATTCTGGTTTGAATTCTACTACTGTAGCTCCATTTGTAGTCATTCCTGGTTTGAGATTACAGTCAGTTACAGACTGTTGGCTAACTGTACCCAACTTTCTATACTTGGGTTTTCCCTCTTCTGTTTCACCGTCAATCTGAGCCAATGCTAATAATTTATGGGGGCGGTCGCTACTACGGTATTTAGAGGGAATCTCTTCTAGTTTCAGGTTTAACGTTTTTGCATTCCAAATGCCAGGATGCCCGTAGCGTGTGAGATTTGTAATTTCTAATTGCGCCCCTTGAGCAGTTTGGATTACTGCATAAGGCCCTTTCTCAGTCTCGCGTCGTCGTTCCAGATTTACTGCCGCGTTGAATTGCTGATCAAATTTATGCTTTGCTGCGATCGCACTAAATTTCTGCTGCGGTGTAAACTCGACTCCCTTAAACAAATCCTGGAATTGCACGATCGGGCGAGATTCTAACTGAGATTGCTGAAAGTATTTATTAGTTTGATTTATTAATAATTCTACTGGAGAATAGCCAGTGGGAGTGATGCCTTCATTTAAATAAGCTGTTCTTGATTTTTTATCTTTAATATAATTAACATCTCTGTAGAGATATCGGCTATTTTCCTTAATCAAGTCCATTTCTGGCTTTTTAGAACTTTTAAATAAATCCACCGCGATTTGATTTTGATAGCATCCTTCTTCAATCATTTGGCGATACATGTTACGGTTAACATCCATCGCTTTGTGAATATTTTGAGGATTTTTATCAGCAGTATCACCTAAACCAACAAACTCCTGCATGTAGGTTTTGTATTCTGGTCTGATTGGTTTGGGAGAATGAAAATGTTCTTGCTCGAATAAAGTTTGGTAATGAGTCGAAACCTGGTTTAAATATTCTAATTGTTGTTTTAGAGTTCCATGAGTTTTGAGGATTTCGATTTCTGATTCCAAAGATTCAAGTGCCGTGACTTGATTATTGATAATACCTACACTGATGCTATCACTCATGTGGATAGCGATTTCTTCAAAAGGTGGTTGTGTTCCATCGTCTCGGTAAAAAGACTGTTTCTTGAGTTTGACTGTGGGGGCATAAGTATTTTCTGGTTGGTTCCTATACTCTGCTTCTGCTGTTAAGTTGGGATATTTGCTTGCTAACGTAACGCCAATACAGTCGCCGTCAAAATCTCGTGCTTGGCGTTCTGATTCTGTTTCGGCTGGGTCAACGAAATCAACATCAATACCTTGTGATTCCAATTCTCGAATTCGAGCTTGAATTCGCTTGTGGTCTTCATCGTTGACTACAATTACGCCTTTGAGTGATTTCCCGTCCGGCCCCAAGCGGTCTTCTACGTATTTATTAGCAGAGATACATAAACCATTAGAGTTGAGAAATGGAGAACGAAAGTTAAGTACTTTTTTTCTTTCATCTATCCAAGGCACGCAGATTTCACCATTCTTAAGTTCCTTGGAGGGAATAATCATGGCTCGGTCAAAAGTTAGGGTTCTTCCCAGCGCAATATCTCTCCACTCATTTTGTACAAATCGACTTAGCTCTTGCTTGACCTTTTCAGTTTCTAAAAGTTGATTATGACCACTAACCAGATCAGCTTTGATCAGTTTATACATTAATAAGTCATCTTTGGCATCGTCTTGGGTCAATTCCTCATCTTCCAGATCATTTTCTGTTTTGAAGTCATTAACAGAGGATGATTGCTGTTCAGTAACTTCTTGTTCTGCATTAGAAGATTTTTGTTTTAATGACTCCTTGCGCTTCTCATATTTTTCACAATATAATTGTGCAACTTTTCTCGGATCATCCTGAATGGAGGCTAGTTTTTGGGCTTGCGCTTCTAGTTCTTCTGCGAAATCTTTGATGCCCTTGGGAAAGGATGCCAGTAGTTGTGAAATAGCAGTTTGGCCTTGTTGAGATTGCGATTTTTCACCAAGCCAAATAGTTTGTTGATATAACCCTGGCTGAATTTGAGGTTTAGAAGGGCCTTGAGGGTTATCCTTGTCTGTTCCTTTGAAACTACTAATGGGGAGAATGAGATCTATCTTAGATTTGTCTTTGGGATCTGCGTATTCTATTTTGTCTAGATCATATGGTCGCAGTGTTCCTTTGCCAAAACGATATTTAGTGTCTTCACCTTCATTATCTTTCCAACCAAAGCGGTGTTGAATAACGTGATAATTTTTATCTGTTTGTGATTCCCTTTTAGTTAATTTATCATAAAGCTCAGTAGAGATTTGCCCGTAACAATCACCAACCAACTTATATGCTAAATCATTTGACAATATCCCTCCATTGTTTCCAGTAGTATCATCTACTACTAGAATGTTTAACTGTTCATTAATAGCGTTTTTACATGAACCCAAAAAAATCGAACCGTAAGCTCCCCGGTCTTTACGATCTGGGCAGAGTTTTTCAATTACTTCTGAACATTCTCCTTCTCCATAAAGCAGTCTAGTTTTAGAAGATAATAGTAGCCTGTGCCCATCTGGATGATTTGTTAGTTCTTGCGGTGTACTATATTCATCTATATGACCAAAAGAAAAATTTTTGTGAGTAAAGAAAGATTCTAAGAGAGTATTATCTAGCTTTTCGGCTAAAATTGAATCAGGATTCATTTTGTTATTATCTGTATGAATCCACTGATTTAATCTTGTGTCAAAATGCTGAAATTCAATCGTCATAGTTTTTCATATTTTCTGAGAATTAATTAATGATTTAGGAGGTTTTATGTCAAGAGTCAAGCGTTGGATAAACATGCATAAAAAAGAATTTAACTCAGATGGAACACTAAAAGATGAAGTAAGGGAACAAAAATTATCTAGAGGTGCTAATAAAGAAGCAATTAATGACTATGCTCGTAGACTTAAAGAGCAGTATGATGAATGGAAACGTTTAGATGAAACTGATCCAGAGCCGTGGCCGATTTACACAGCTTATGATTTCTTTACAGAACAAGAGAAACGGGAATTTAACCCAGATGGCTCTCTCAAACCTGAATACGTAGAATATGCCCGTAGCATTGGCATTAGTGAAGGAGCGCTCTCACAGCAAGAGTACCGTAAAAAGATTGATGTAGACAACTATAATCGGGTGTCTGCTCTATACGCAGAACAAGGCATTAATTTTGGCGAGGAACAGATGAAAGAAAAAAGGGCTGCCAGCAGAACTTACGTGCAGCGCCGCAAGCAGATGGAATTAGACTTACAGAATTTCGAGCCTGCTGATAGCTTACCTTTCGATAAAGACACCCAGTTTTAAGAACTTTTGCTTAAGCTGTATTGCCTTGTTCTACAACAGAAGAATCTAGGGTGATTTTTATCCCTTCTATTTTCACTAGGGACAAAACAACTTCTCTAACAGAATCACAAATCCCAGTACTATCGATAAAGCCAAGCTCACCAAACTGTTTCCTTAGACTTTGATCAACAATAAGTTGCTCTGGGTTTTGACACAGTTGTACCAACAATTCAAGCGCGAATCGGTCTTGATTAAGAAGTTTTTCGAGAGATGCTATTATCTCATGCATTGACATGTCTATTTCCTACAATTGAGTAACTAAATCTCAATTACAGTTGACCAATTTTCTAACTCCGGGGCAATCCTGATGAGCTTTACTAAAATTGTGTCATTCACCCACAACAGCATTGGGAACTGGAATTTTTTTCTCAACTCTTCTCTCACGTGGTTAGTTGAAATTAAAACTGCATCAATATTTTCGACAAACTCCAAACCAAAAACCATTAATGCTCGTGGCTGTTCATCTCCCAGTTGTGAAGAGATGTTGGTGTAGAGTCTTGTGACTGATGGGGGTAAAGTCAGGGAGCGAATTGTGACAGGACATATTTGGTGCAGATGTTGAACGATGCGCTGACGTGAAGCAACAGAATTACACCGCAATAAGTAGAGAGAAAATTGTCCCTCAGAAAGAGCGATCGCTCGTGCTAAAGTCAATGTTCGTTTATCTTCTTCAGCAATTGATATTTGTAGAATAGATAATTTATTCATCAATTTTTCTGCCAGCTTTCTTTAGATTGGCAGTCAAACTCGCTGGCAATGCCCTGAATAGAAACTTCAGCAGGTTTAGTAATGAAATCAGCGATAGCTTGCCTTTTCTGTTGAGTAGATAATTGTTCAACTTTTACATTAGCAGTAGGCTTAGGCAAGGTTGCTTCTTCATCTCGCCTACCTAAATAAAAACCCTTCATTTTATAGAATCCTACCGCTGTAGGATTCCCTAGAATTAAACATCCGCGAGATTTAACAAACAGGTGTATGTCTATTCCAGTGGTGTAATTATTAGTACGAACTATTTCATATTCACCTGCTGGCCCCCAAACGAATTTGCTCCCTTTTTGACATTGATTCCGTAGCTTGCGAGTGAATGAAGCAATAGTTGTCCCACATACTTCCCAGCTAACTTTATAAAGAGCAGGGGTATTGCGAACTATTTCATCGATACGTTTTTTTGATTGTGCTTCTGCTGGTGATTGACAAGAGGCAATCAAAAAGGAACAAGCTAATACAGATGCTGTGGTTTTTGGAATTTTAAACATGTGATTTCTCCAGTTGTATTTTTACCTTTTTTTGAATTGGAGCGTTGTGCAGCGTCTCATAGAGAAGCGACTTGACTTTAAGTTTCTCCAAGTGCTTCACAGATAACATTGTGGTAGTTTATATATCCAAGCAAAGCGCCGCGAAGTACTGCATGTACACGATTTTTGGCTTCTAATTTCTGATTGAGTTCATGAATTTGGGACTTAATTGTAGCCACACAAACATATTGAGCAGAAGCAATTTGCTCATTTGATAAGCCGCGTGCCATTAAATTCAGTACTCGAATTTCAGCACAAGTCAGACAATTTCGATATTTCTTCCCTTTGTGAAACTGTTTATTCTTGCTAGAGCGGTTTTCCAAAAATGACTTTGAGGTAAGTTTGTGATCTATCCAACACTCATTTTCGTAGGTAAGTGCGATCGCACTTGTGAGAGTTTCTGGTTCGGAGCTTGATAGTACAAAAGAACTAGCTCCATTCGAGAGGGCAAAATTAACAATTTCATCAGAGTCCGTGTGGTTGGACAGAATGACAATTTTACAATCTAGACGTTGTTTTATAGCAATAGTGACATCAATACCATTCATATCGGGTAGCTGTATATTTACAAGAACAATGTCAGGGTTAGTTTTCTCGGCTACAGCAAGACCTTTTTCTCCAGAGTTAGCTTCTCCGCAAACATGCATGACAGGAGATTGTAAAATTGCATTTTTAATCCCTATCCTTAACAGTGGCTGGTTTTCAATAATCACTATTCGTATCATGTTAATACCCCTCTAAATGACTGTGAATAAAAAGTTAATACTTTCACAAATGAGTACTTCACGGCAATGCCCACTTAAATTTCAGTTTTACCCCAGCAGTAATATTAGTTTGACTAGCTGAGAAAGCAGGCAACTCAAGAACATGAGTCGCACTGTTGGCATAGTAGATGGGACATGGTAAGTGAGAACAAGGAGGTGCATTACTAACCACTTTTGTGACTACCCCGTCTGAAAGATAAATAATATCAAGTGGGAATTTCACCTGATACATCCAAAAGCCGACATTGGTGTGACGCCCACCAAGACTGAACAACATCCCGTGATCGGGCTTGAGTTGGTCACGAAACTTTAATCCTTTGTAGAGCTGTTCTGGTGATTGTGCTGATTCTAAGTAGAAAGTGCGTTCCCGCTTCGGGAAGCCTGTGGCATCTTCCCTTGCCAGCTTGTACTTTACAGGTAAATGCTGGGGTGAGTTGTGCAAATACCAAATGGCGGTAGTGGCAAATATTATAGATAACCCCAAGATTGGGCCAATAGCTTCGAGCGTTTTTACAGCAATCAGATAAGGATTGCGCTTAAATTTAAGTGTTTGCATAATCAGCTAAAAATATTGACATCACCAGTACTGTAAATAGAAGAGTCAACAGGACTAGAGGGCAATCCCTGTAGTGAAGCCTTGTTTCTCATCGACTCAATTTTGTCAGCTTCCCGAATCGCCAGGGGATTAATAGTTTGTCTGGCTTCGAGTAAAGCAGAGAGTGTAAATTCTAAAGGTGGGAGTGAGCTTTGATCATGGATATCTTCTGTTGACATTTGGTAGAAAATCGCTGCGGCTGCTCGTTCCACTAGTGATTGAATTTCCGCACCAACACAGCGATTTGTTTCTTTGAGTAGTCTACGCCACTCAGTAGTCGTAAATGGGTCGCCATCAACAAATCGTTTGTCAAATCGAGAAAGGTGAATTTTGAATATAGAGTGGCGCTCACCGTTGTTAGGTAAGTCCACTTTATATATGTCATCAAATCTCCCGGATCTTGTCATCTCAGGAGGCAACCATTCCATTCGGTTAGCCGAGGCCATTACAAGTACTTCTGAAGTCCGCTCTTGCATCCAGGTTAATAACATCCCTGCTAAGCGTTTAGACAAGTCATCATCACCTGCAAATCCTTTGTCAAAATCGTCCAAATACAGAATTACGCGATTGATTCGGTCTACCAATGCCAACAATTTCTTGAGCTTATGTTCCGCCTCATGACCATAACTGCGAAAACTACCCCACTCCAGAACCATTAAGGGAAAACCAAGAATTTGTGAGCAAGCTTTGGCCGAGTAAGATTTACCTGTACCTGGTGGGCCTACTAACAGAATACCTTTAGGGAGTTTAAGATTATAAGATTTAGCTACTGGGGTGAGTAGCCTACGGTATTGCACAAAGCGCTCTTGCATCAATTCTAAGCCGCCGAGTGCGATCGCCCCTGGTTGCATAAATTCAATGCTATAAGTGCGTTTAATCAGTTCGATTTTATAATTAAATACCGATAAAGCTATGTTTTGGGCACTGAAATTACTGCCATTATTTTGGGTTAATGCGATCGCAAGCGCATAAGTAATATCAGCAAGATACATGCCCACGGCAGCAGATGCAATTGTGTTCAACTGTGCTGGTTCAATCTCTAGTGAGCTAGCCAAGTGAAGAGTAATTTCTTCTAAACTTGGAAGTTGTTGAGTAACAATAGGAACTTCAGGGGCAATATCGGAGGAAACGGTGGCATTTGTCCCCAACAAAATGGCTGTTTTGTTCGAGTTATGGTTGTAGAGTTTGAGGTTAATCAGGGCAGATTTAATCCATTCTGAAGTGAGGAAGAAATCTGGATCAGTAGTTTCTGTACCCAACCAGGGAAATATACCCTCTAGTATGAGAATGCCTTGCAAATCAGTAGTCTTCCAAAATTTCAAGATTTCAAAATAATGTTCACGTCTGGTTTTAGCGATCGCCTGATATTGAGGTACACCCCGTAAAGTCAAGTCATGTTCATTTACTTGCAGCTGATGTAATTGGTCATCCTCAAGTGTCCACAAGTAGCAATTAATATTTTTTTGTGTGCAATTAAGCGCTAAATTCTTGAGTAATCTTAGTCTTTCTTGCAATGGTACTTCTACTGCAATCAATCGATTGTGTAGTTCAATAAGAGAGAAGATTTGATTTACTACTTCCTGACTCATGAAAAATCGTCCTCGTCCTTGCTACCCGTTACTATTTATTCCTTCTGGAGTGAAGTTGGGAAATTTAAATCCTCAAATTTTACCTTCAAAATCAAACGAAAACACGCGAGTTGGGGCTTGTGAGAAGGAATTTGAGTTGATACTAAAACGTCATTTTGGCATGTGTGTTTTTTCACAACAGGAGTTGGTGGTTCCCAAACACGAGCGCCCTTATAGCGCTGATTTCCTTGTCGTGGAACCAATAACAAACTTGCATGTAGATTTAGAGATTGATGAACCATTTGCTTTCGGTACTAGAGAACCTATTCATTGTGTGGGGATGGACGATTATCGTAATAAGTGTTTTCTGGAAGCTAATTGGATAGTATTGCGTTTCGCAGAGGAACAAATTGTCAGTCAGCCTCTACGCTGTTCAAGAGTTTTAGCAAACGTTCTTTATAAATACACTGCAAATGAGACTTGGCGAGAACTGTTTAAGGATGTCGAGAAGATTACACCTATCTATCAGTGGACTGATAGAAAGTCAAAGAAACTATCTCGCCAAGAATATCGCAGAAAATATTTACCACAATAAGAAGGGGAAAGGGGAAGGGGAAAAGGGAAAAGGTATGTTATCTAAACAGATAGCTTGATCATTAGATTAAGTGAAACTCCTTTCATATTGGGTTATTATTGGTAATTTCTTCATTCCATTCCCCTTTCCCCTTCCCCTTTTCCCTTTTCCCCACTCCATTATCGTTGTCTGGTAATACCTGGTAGGGTATTAATCCCAGAGGCTGGGGATGGTTTGATTATTCTCTCGAAGAATGCAAACATCCCCAAGATGGCAAAGGCAGTTATAAATACTCGCTGTAGAGAGCCAAAAACCAGCTTCTCTTGTGTTTCTTGCTTGAGTATTTTATATCTTTGTTGCTCAATGTCTTTATTTGTTAGATAAGTCAAAACTTGAAGTTGTTGGCTAATATCTTTGTCTTGTTGAATCCTCTCATAAATTATAGTTTCAAGCTTTTGATGATCTAGGGTGGATAATTTTATATCATCCTGGGGTTGAGATTTAGTTTGCATTCTAAGCACAAGAAACTCCTTATAGTTGTTTGGTTTACTGTTAAATTTCAGTTAGTTGCTTTTCCAGTTCTTCGATGCTATGAGAATTACTCCAACCATTGTCAAATGGTAAAGTTAGCTGACGAGGTTGAGAACAAGAGGTTTGAGCTAGACATATCTGACGTATGATCTCGATTTGAGATGATAATTGTGCGATCGCCCAAACGCTTGCTTGTTTTACTTGTTCGTCACTCGCTCCTTTTTGATGCAGTAGCAAGGGCATCCAGTAAGCCCTCAAGCAGGACATAACTAAGCAAGGCATACTTGATCCAATTAATAGGGGATTGTTTTTTAGGTAAGCGATAACACTTCCTTCAATTGAATCAGGTGAGCGCTTGATTGAGATTACCTCAGCTTTTGCGTTACTAGTATTTTTCTCCATAGAATACTCCTCGTTAAAGTTCCAAATCTAAGCTGCGTGCTGATTGATGTCGCGGCTTGGCTTGCTGTGGCTCATACGGATCTGTCTGGTCAGCAAAAAGTTCTTGACCTAAACTGCGACCATCACCATCAAGGTCACTGTTAAGGATATTGCTTAATACATTGACAGGCAGGCCTTGTTGCCAAGCGTGAACTACGAAAGATTTGATGAATTCAGGCGATGCTTCACTTTGTGCCAACACTGATAGAACCCGATTACCGTCTCTGGTATTGGCATTTGGGATGTGTGAGACGTTTGCTTCTTTCCAGACATCATCAAAAATTTCGCTATTTTTAGTATCGAAACTCTGCTGTGATGCAAACTCTTTAAAGTTTTCAATACTGCTCATCCCAATTCTCCTCTCATTAAACAACAGATATAAATCAAGAAAGTCTTGCTATATCTAAATTTCTTAATTGCGATCTTCTCCT
This sequence comes from Desmonostoc vinosum, assembly GCF_059505385.1. Taxonomy (NCBI): domain Bacteria; kingdom Bacillati; phylum Cyanobacteriota; class Cyanophyceae; order Nostocales; family Nostocaceae; genus Desmonostoc; species Desmonostoc vinosum. The sequence goes on along the minus strand of NZ_JCACKM010000089.1, from coordinate 864 downwards.
ATCGGAGACGCTAAGAGCGAACGTAGCGGTAGCGACGTAGGAGCGTCATTGCGTTAGCGTAGCGCGAGTCTTCTCCCAAGGGGAGACGCTAAGAGCGAACGAGCGTCCGCAGCGAATTGGTATTATATGCCTTCCTTCATTGGTAAAAAACCTGCCCAAGGGTCTGGCTTGTTGGAAGTTAGACTAATCACTTTTTTGGACTGAGAAATTAATGGCACTTCACGGTTATATCCAAACTTCGTATCTAGCATTTCAATATAAGTAGTGTGATTAGCCCAAGCATCAGCAAGGCGCTCACCTAACTTATTAGTATCAAGGCTAGCTGGAACTTCCACACCACCATGCCAGACGATAGGTACTCCTTCTTTACTAAAATACTGGGTTAGTTCTTGACGAACAAAACAACTTGTACCACCACAGACAAGAACTTCATCGCAGCAAGCAATATTGCGAATCCATCTGATGAGGGCACGGCAATATTCATCTCGCACTTCCGCTAAGATTTCCCGAAATAGAGCTAAATCAGACTCTACTCCTTTGGGCGAGTCTTTTCGGGATAAAGTGCGTAGTTCGTTGAAATCATCATTACTAGCTGATACTAAAGCACTTGCTAATCGAGAATCATCTTTTGATAAACCAACGGCAGTCTTTTCAACAAATCGCTGCACCATCCAAGACATCCCCAAGTCTGTAGATTCTTTAACCGTGGGATTCCCTTTCTGTGAAAGGGTGAAGCTGGCATTACGATAGCCCAACATTAACATGCCAACATTTTTCTCCGAATACAACTTCCCTAGAGTGCGATGACGATCCCTAGCTATCTAATTGGTATTTCAGGGCTTGAGACTCAAGCATAGTAAGAAG
>NZ_JCACKM010000088.1:0-29789 GCF_059505385.1 Desmonostoc vinosum | reverse complement strand
GCAATTGCAAACTGCTTAAACCGCAAGTGTTTCGGCTTTTCTTAGTGCCATTCGCACATAGTCCACAACCACTAGGCTAATTTGACCACAACGAGCTTCTACATCTTGCAAATCACCTCTAATTTGTGATGTAGTCATTACAGGGTTATCATTCAGCCAAAAAGGTAGACCAATAGCTTCAGCGCAGGCTTGTGCCAGTGGATTCCAGTGAGATTCTTTAAGTGCATTGCTCTTAAAAAGCAACTCAGCAGGAACATCAGGTGCAGCCAAGCGAGAGAGTGTTTTTTTGACCATCTGGCTAGAAGTCATTTCTAGAGCAAAATAAACGGTCGTCAGACCACTTTTGGCAACCCGCAGCGCAATATCTAAGGCAATGGTCGATTTTCCAATTCCCCCGCGACCGCCAATAACAGTCAAAGCACCAAATTGCATCCCGCCGATGGTATTATCCAAGTCATAAAATCCGGTGGTAAGACTAACTTCAATTGCATCTTCACCACTGTTAGAAGCTTCAATCTCAGCGTAGACTTCAGGAACAATAAGAGCCATGGATTTAATTTGATTTTCTTGAGTTGACTGACGTAGTGCGGTTAACTTTTGCTGTGCGATTTCGATGACATCACTCGCAGCCATTTCACCAAACTTTGCAGAGTATGCAGATTGCGCTATTTGGTTAGCAATTGTGATGAGTTTTCTGAGTTTGGCTTTTTCTTTGATCAATTGTGCCAGGGCATCAACGTTAATTGCAGACACGCACCGATCCACAAGAGTTACAAGTTTATTTCTACCGCCAATAACGTGTAACATTCCATGAGATTCTAACCAGTTGGTTAAAAATAATAAGTCAGTGGGCTGTTGTAGTTGGTGCAGTTGTACTGATGCTTGATAAATATTTTTGTGCGCTGTGACGTAAAAATCATCAGGTTGTAAAATTCTCAGTACACGAGTTATGGCCTGTGGGTCAAATAATATCCCTCCCAACACTGCTTCTTCTGCCTCAATCGCCTGGGGCGGTAAATGTTCAGGCATGGTCACTAGATTATCACTATCAAAATCTGCTTGTAACATTTATCGCTCCTAACTAGCTTTAACGAATCTACGTGCTTGCTTGACTTGCGGTACTACAGCGCTCAATGTTCTCAAATCATTAGGGGCGGCGAAAGCAGCTTCAAGGGTTTGTCGTTGTTTAGATTGTGCTGCTTGTTCATCTTGGGCTTGTCGATAGCGCCGCATCAAGTTTGTCCAACCCCCCTTGTTTTTCTCCCAAGTGTTAATCACAGCGATCGCATGGGTTATTTCTTGCTCATATGGGCGTTTGGATTTGGTGGCTAATTCTTTGGCAACTAGGTCAACAACAAGTGGGTTGAAGTTTTGATACTGGTTATTTAGAGAGCTTAAGAACTTGAAAAGTCACAGCCGATATTAGTCATTCCTACTGCTTCAGGAATGCCTCAAGGACAAGGTGAATCACACTCGATAATTTATGTAATCGAACTCCGTAAGCGCTCTTGATTGGGAGTCGGGTGCTTTGTCTGTATTTATTGTGCGTGAACTAGTTCACGCTGTCAACTAGTTAACATGAAGAAAATCATGCTATATTCATGCTATGAATTAACGCATGGGAGAAAACTACGTGTCGAGGATTGCACAACTCAGGGAAGAGAAAGGGTTAACACAGCGTCAAATTGCAGAGACGCTGGGTGTTGACGTGTCCACTGTTCGGAACTGGGAAAAGAGTAGAGAGGGTGTAAAAATGTTTGTTCGTGTGGCAAGGCTTTGTGAACTGTTCGATTGCCAGCCCGTTGATTTATTTGAAGAAGAGCGTATTGGCGATGATTAGTCTTGCTGTCACCAACATCTCTGCTCTGCCATCTGTGCCTTTAGAGAAGCGATCGCAAATGTGTTTAATGAGAGTTCGCAGACTTCAGTATTTTCAGCATGACCAATAAAAACCCCCAAACTGAATATGATTCGCCGTGGAAGAAAATACTAGAACTAGCAGCGTATGCAATACATGACATCATTTGAGCGGATTGCCCGAATGGAATCTTTGTTAGAAGGGATTGAAGTCGGCTTGAAACTGAAATTTGGTACTCTTGGTTTAAGCCTGTTACCAGAAATTTCAACCATTGAGGATGTCGAGCAACTAAGAGCAGTTCTCAAAGGGCTAGAAACAGCTAGTAACCTAGATGAACTGCGTCAAATTTACCAGCACCAGGCAGAAAATTAGCGTTGTTTAATATTCGGTTTTCTAGGTTCAGCGCGCCTTGCTTGACGGCAACAGATGGAGTTGGCCTTTTGCTCAAGCGCTTAAATACGAAACGTTGGGGTTGGCATCCTCTGTAGTAGCATTAAAGATACCTGCTTCATCCCCCCAGCAGTCCCACCCCTGGCGCGACTCTCTTGCAAACATCTCCAGCTTGGTCAAGTTGGGGCGATCGCTTTTGATTTAAACACTGTTAAGTTTTAAAACTAAAATCATTACTTGGTTTAAAAAGCTACAAGTGTTCTAGAGTTTATAAGCCAATCCTGGTTCAGAAAATTGTTAATTCCTTTTTTCAAAAGAATATTACTACTTTTACCCCCGTAAGCCTTGTAACTACAGTTGTTTTGCACGTAATACCAAAAAGCTTTAATCTGTGATGCCCAACATTTGAAAGACTTTGCAGCTTTTTTTTGCTTGAATTATGGTTGACACCAATATATTAGAGCGAGTAGTATTAAATGTCAACAGGTGAGCGCAATAATAACAAGGTCGATTTGCAAATGAAAATTAAAATAGATGTTACTCCTGTAGCATCTTTCCGATGGAATGAAGATAACGCGCAAAAGTTAAGAGAACTGAGGGAAAAGGCTGGGTATAGCCGAAAAGCACTATCAGAACTAGTAGGTATATCTGCTACTTATATTCAACAATTGGAAGCTCCGCACTTGTTTATTAATCGCCCTAAAAAGCCCAAAGAAGTTACTGTTAGCACTGAAATCTTACAAAAGCTTTGCGTTGCATTAAATAGCGATGTATCCTCTTTGATTTGGGATATAAATTGCACTATATATTAGTTGCGCTCCGTTACAAAAAAGTATTGACAAATTACAGGTATGCGTTACAAAGTAACAAATATAAGGGCAGAGGAAAGCAAACAGCCAGCACCCGAACGCGAAAGAGTTGCAAATCAATCCTTACAAATCGAGTTAACGATACCAAACCATAATAACCAGCAGCCACCGGGATTAGCAGCCGGAAGCCTTAAACTTGTAATGGTCAAGCCGCCGCGAGATGATTCCGATGACCCACCACGTCTAAAAACTGGTGGTGAAAACTTCAATCTTTGCACAACAAAGGCGATTGTGGACATTAGTACAGCGATTAGCAATGACCCAACAACAACCTCATGATAAATTTGCCAAGCAGTTTTTAGAGGAATTACTGGCTCCTTTAGGCGAAGTAAAAATCAATAGGGAAGTAACGGATGCAACAAGATTTGTTGATGTGTTGTTTTCGCCTTCCCCCCAAGCACAAGCACAAAGTCTAGGATTACTGGGCAGAATCGCTGTGCTAAATACGACACTGCTAGAACCATTCAGCAATCAACCAAGTAGAACAGAAGTACGCAACTGCTTCCTGAAGCTGTTCGCTGTGATTGCAAGCTCACAACGCAAAGCCAAGCGAGAAAAAACAACCATACCAGAAGATAGTTTAGCGCGGCTGTGGATTATATCACCTAGTATTTCACAACCTCTGTTAGCAGATTTGGAAGTTAAACTAGATTTAGAAAATTGGCCAACTGGGGTTTACTTCTTTCAAAAGTGCTTTAGAGGGGCGTTGATAGCAGTTAATGAGTTGCCTGTTACAGAAGAAACACTATGGTTTAGACTTTTGGGACGAGGGGCAGTTCAAAGACAAGCAGTAAATGAACTGGTTGCGCTGCCAAGAGAAAACCCTAAAAGGCGCAATGTTCTAGAACTAGTTTTTAGTTGGCGAGTCAGTATAGAAGCTCAAGAAATTTTAACCGAAGAAGACCAGGAGTTAATAATGAATTTAACCCAAGCTTATGAAGAGGCTAGAGCGCAAGCTGTACAAGAGGGACAACGCCAAGTTGTAGAAAACCTGTTGCGATTCCGGTTCGGTTCAGTAGACGAGGAACTGTCGGGAGTTGTCAATAGTTTACTACAGTTATCAGCAGAAGAATTTACACCTTTGTGTTTGCAATTATCTCGTGAAGAGTTATTAGCGAGATTTCCCTAGTAAAAGCAATTCTAAAACTCACCACAACACACCAAAAAAACTAGAGCGGTTTATTAACAGCAGACCGCTTTTTCTATGGCATTGCTACGCAAAAAGTAAAAGTACTTTGTGAGGCGAAAACTGTGAGCAACAGTCAAATATTAAACTCATATCTCCAGCAGATAACAACTCAATTTCAACAAGAGCAATTCAATAGAGGTCGTTTGGACGGGCAGTGTGGTTACGATAATGAGAATGTCGGACATATAGCACCTTGCCCGTATTATCATGTTGGGTACATTTGCGGAATTCATGAAAGGCTTTTAGAGTCAAATAACGTGAAACCACACGACTGGAGAAATTGGGAGTTAATTGCCGAGGTACAAAACCCGTCTTATCCAATGTCTTCACCTGCAAAATATCAACTGGTTTCGACCTTGGTAAGCCTAAGTTAAATTAACCACACCAAATTGAAAAGCGGTTTGTCAGAAGCAGACCGCTTTTTATATGGAGAAAATCATGAACAATCTCACATTAGAACAAGCCTTGACATCAGACAATCGTACAGGAAGTGAAGTACTTCTTGGGCTAGAGAACATCTTCGATGCGTTAGTTGAGTTCAAAAATACCAATCCCCAAACTTTTGAGTTTTTCTGTGCAAACAGTGGGGAATCAACTTTAACAGATGCAATTGGAGCATTAGCGCAAGCATTAGAAGTATTAGAAGAAGGATAAAAATTATGCAAGTAACAATTACCATTCCACGCGGTTGGGGTTATCCCAAATTCACATTTGGACAAAGAACCAAGCAAGGCACTGTTGTAGGAATTGAGTTCATTCCTGCTGATAGCTTAATAGCAAAAACTAGCTGTGCTGGGTGGTATTACGGATTACTGCCTGACAAAGATAGCCCAGATATCATTTACCTGACAGAAGATGAAATACAACAGCTTTCGCCATCCGAATCAACTGAAGAGATATTGACCGAAATAGACAATCATTTGAATCAATTAGCAATACTTGAAGCTCAGTTACCAGACAACCTGGATATCAAAACACCGTTTGGAGATGTGAAACCGAAAGTTACCGCATCTAAAGCAAAGAGGGACGCATTGCAAGCATTGCATCAACTCACTGGCAGAATTCAAATAATTCTGTTGAAAAGCGGTTTAGAAACTGGCTAAAGAGTGTTGAGGCTCAAGATTACCCAATTAAAACAGGAAGTTTTAAGGATAGTGGAACTAATGTTGCTGCATTAATCCTGGTGATTGAGCGCCCTGATTATTAAGGAGTAGAATAACAGCAATAATCTAGAAAAATGAAACAGCCTTGCAAAGATTGTCCGTTTCAGAAATCTGTTAAATATGCACTTTTTCCTAAAAAAGCGAGTGATATTTTACATGGAATCACTCACGATAAAGCTTTTCACTGCCACAAGACTGTAGATTATTCCAAGTCAACTGAAGGTCAGATTACTTATAATTCAAAGCTGTGTTTCGGTGCAGCTTTGTTTTTGGAGAATACTGTTAGGGGCGGTTGTCGCTCGAATGTAATGTTTAGGTTTGGTTTGATGCGTCAAGAATTCACTATATCTGATCTACGTAAAGATGAAGGCGTGTATCAGTGTTTTGATGAGTTTTTGAACGAGGTAAGTTATTAAGGACAAAGCGACTTGTTGTTAACAAATCGCTTTTATGTTGGGTTAAAAGTAGTAACTTCGTTCTCAAAACTAAGTCAAAGCTACGCTTAATCAAAATTGAAATCATCTTGGGTTACTAATATGGTACAGGCAATTGCTAATCCCAACGAAACTTTTCTTGCTGATGCTATAGTCGAGCGCCACAATTTCCAGAAGTTAAATAAAACTCGTATTCGATTCAAAATTCAACTCAAGAATAGTACAAAAAGTGCTGCCCCTAAATGGGCAGATGTGCTAAAAACTGAAGGCTCTGAATCAGACCTTGTAAAGGTTACTAATTCTGAAGTCGGGTTGCGGGGCGTCAAAGTATTCAAAAAGTTGGATGAAGCAGCAGCGCAACTGAGGCAAGAGATTTCCTCAGTGCAAGAGTGGATGTCTCCCGATAATGGTGATTGGGTTTGTACGATTGACCTCGCGCCATTAGTGTGGAGCCAGCTAATTAACATTCGAGATGTGATTGCTCCGACCCTTCGCGCACAATTAAAAGATGATTACACTCAAGGATTAGAGGATTATCAACAACGTATTAATCATTTCATTTCACTGAATGTCTGGCAATTACCAGAGGGCAAGCAAGAAGAAATTAAAGCTAACTTACTTAAAGCATTCCCGACATTGCCTGAGTTGGAGGATTATCTACAGGTAATTATCGGTCGTCCAGTGATTATTCCTGCTTTATCCGAACAACTCGACCAAAAACAAGCCGAGTGCCTGCAACAGATAACCCAGTTCATCCAACAGTACGACCAAAATCTAGAACAGAAGCTCAAAGAAGCTGCAATTGCTGGTGGTGAACAGCTAGCCGCCCAGTTGTTGGAGGAGTTAGCCGACTGGGAACCGGGACGCAAGCCCGTGCAGTTCAAGAAGAAGATGGAAAAACATCTAATGAAGGTGCGGGTATTGTTAGCGAATGCTTCTGCTGAAGCTGGAGGCAGCCTTGCCCAAATGATGGAGCATCTGGATTCCATTGTTAATGATCCGGCGATTGAATCTAAGAATCTAAGTGGTGAAGGGCGATCGCTCCTTCAGACGAAGATGGATGAGATCCGTTCAAAACTGCTTGACGAACAACGCAACTTACAGCAGCTTGCAAGTGATGATGTGGGACTGGCAAAAGCTACGGTCATGCAATTCAAGTTCCGATAATCAAAGTCACGATGTCTGTGAGGTGAAGCTTACGGACATCGCACCTAATCGAAGAAGAAGTAGTAGAAACCGTAATAAAAGGTTCGGTTACTACTGTTCGGGTGTCGTTACCAAGTCAAACCTTAAGGAGATAGCAGATGTCACACTTTTCAACAGTCAAAACAAAACTAACCAATCGTGAGTGTTTGGTGCAAGCCCTGGAGGATCTAAAACTATCCCCACAAGTGCATGAACAACCTCAACCATTAACAGGCTATTACGGCGATTCCCAAGGACAAAGCGCTGAGATTATCGTCCCTAGTCACATCATAAAAGCTCGTGCCGATATTGGTTTTAAGTGGAATTCAGTTACTCAAACTTATGAAGCCATACATGATCACTATGAAACGATTCCTGGACTAGGAAAAGACTTTTTCTCAGTCAAGCTAATGCACGCTTATGGTAAAAGACTTGTTCACTCCAAAGCAATTGAATTACAAGAGAAATTCGGGGAATGCAACATCACTCAAGAAACTAATGGTACTGTGCAAACCCTACGCTTGACATTTGGCGGACATCAACAGCAGCAACAATATACAAGGAGATAGTAATGGAAAGAGCAATATTGATTCATTTCGATAGTACTACAGGTGAAGTGAAGGTGGAAGCCGAAGGATTTGACGGGCTTTCTTGTCTAGAAGCGACCAGGCCGTTTGAAGAGGCATTGGGGGTTGTAGAAGACCGCACTTTCAAACCAGAAGCCCAACAGCAACAGATTCGGAGTAAAAATACACATCAAACGCGCCTGCGTCAGTAGTCAGTAATCAGTTATCAGTCAGTTCAAGGACTAATAACTGAGACAAAAACGGCGATGCCGAAAATTTTGAAGTTGTTAAAAGATTGACTATGAACCTGGAAAATTTAATTACCACTATAGATTCTCAAATCCCGATTGTGGCGCTAGAGGTGCTGTCCCCAGAGGAAGCCACAATTATAGAGTGGTTGACAACTACTGTACAAGAAAAACTCCAAATTCCGGTGTTCTTTTGGAACTTGGGAGTTAACGGACTGGAGCAATGTTTGATCGCATCCGATGGGGGACTGGTGTTCAAACCAGTACCAGAATACAAGCGACCTGCTCACGTAGATCCACTGATTTACGTCTTCGAGTATATCCAGAACTTCGACGGTGTAGGGGTGTTTATCTTAGGTGATATTCATCCATTTGTTGTCAAGAACTCGCCGCAATTAAGTTGGGAGATTCTCACAAGAATTAAGAACCTTTACCACAGGTTGAAGCCAACTGATAAGCGAATTATACTGCTTGGTCAAAATATTCAGTTGGAAGAGGCTTTGGTGAGATTAATTCCTTACTTTGAAGTGCCTCTTCCAACAGTTGAACAAATTCAACAGCATTTAGAGTTCTACCTACAGTATCTAAAGGAAGCAGCGACTGAACAAGAAGAATGCTTTAGTGTTGTGCTAACTGCTGTTGACAAAGAAGCCTTATCAAGAGCAGCCCTGGGGTTAACTTTGGAAGAAGTAAGCGACTTTTTCCGATTAACGGTCAAACAAAGTTGGACTAAAGAACAGGGGGTAGTGGTTGATAATTCATTTATCCCCAAGGCAGTAGAGTACAAAACTCGACTACTGTCGCAAATGGGTATTGAGTTGGGCAAACCAGCTACAATCGGTTTTGGTGGGCTGGATTTACTGCGCGAGTGGTTGCAACGGCTGCGGCGGCTGTTTACAACTGAAGCGCGATCGCTCTCATTACCACAACCCAAAGGTGTGCTATTGGCTGGGCCACCGGGATGTCAACCAGCAGGCTCAAAAGTTTTGATGGCTGACGGCAGATGGAAGAACATCGAAGATATCCAGGTTGGGGATTTTGTCTTATCTCCACAGAAGGATAATACGATGATTTCTTCACAAGTCATACAAACTGTGAGCTACAGTGATCGTGACATTTATAAAGTCAGCATGAAGTCGGTTCCCGATAGGTTTTACTATTGTTCTGACGACCATATCATCCCGCATATATCATTACGTCGTCAACGAATAGATGGTAAAAGACCTCGCTCTCAATTTCTGAATGAACTGTCAGTTAAAGACTTCTTGAAGCGAGGTTCTTATTACAGAAATAAAGCTAAAATCTTTTCCTCATCTGCCTACGATTTACTACATCAAGAGCTAACAGTACATCCTTATGTACTTGGTTGTTTCTTGGGTAATGGTTCATTAAGAAAATACAGTAGCCAGAGTTTTTATACCCCATCCATTACTGAATCCAAACGAGAAGTAATTGACAAAATGATTCAGTTGGGGATGAAACTTGGTAAAGAGTATGTTCAAGCAAATCATAATACATCACGTTATTACGCAGTCAAGGAAACACGCCAGCAATTCAACAAATTATTTCCCGACGGAGTAAAAGCGTCCACAAAATTTGTTCCTTCACAGTACAAGTATGCCAGTCTTGAGCAAAGACTATGGTTGTTAGCAGGTCTGATTGATACTGATGGCACTAATTGTGAATTTGGTTCAATGTCACAACAATTAACTGCTGATTTTGCTTACCTCATACATTCTATTGGTGGTTGGGCAAGGCTCAAGAAAGAAACGAAAACCTTTAATGGTAAGCAATTTGAGTTTTACCGAGTTCACTATGCAGTTGGTGAAATTGCTATTCCTACTCAAGTCAAATACAAAACCAGGAAAGTGCGGAATATCAAGTGGAAGAACCACCGCCATCGGCAAGTTGTAGTTGAGCTAACCAATACAAAATCAACTGTATATGGTTTCACAATTGATTCTGAATCACATTGGTATGTAACTGACAACTGGCTCGTTACTCATAACTGCGGTAAAAGCCTGATTGCCAAAAATGTTGCAGATGTACTACAGCTACCACTACTACAACTTGATATCGCCTCAATGCTTGGTTCTCTTGTGGGCGAATCAGAAGGCAATGTTAGACGTGCTTTGAAAACTGCCGAAGCGATCGCCCCCTGCGTCCTGTGGATTGATGAAATTGAGAAAGCCTTGTCTGGTCAGGGTGATAGTTCTGGAGTTTCCCACCGCATCTTGGGCAATCTACTCACATTTATGAGCGAGTGTACTTCTGGTGTGTTCGTTGTGGCAACTTGCAACGACCCCTCTGCACTGCCTAGTGAATTGAAACGCAAAGGTAGATTTGATGAGAACTTTTTCGTCGATTTACCTACTTTACCAGAGCGTGTACAGATTCTCAAGATTCATTTGCAACGATTCGGCATTACTGTGGAGGATGAATACGTAGAAGCGATCGCGTCCAGTACCGCAAAATTCTCCGGCGCAGAACTGGAAACGCTAGCATCTGAAGCTGCTTTGCTGGCATTCGATGAAGGGCGACCGCAGCAGGTATCGCTTGGCGATCTGGAAGTCTGTCGGCAGACGATTACTCCGTTGGCGGTGCAAGATGCTCTTGCAGTCGAGCGCATGAGGGATTGGGCGAAAACTGCCAGGGCGGCATCAAGTGCTATTGCAGATAAACCCACTCAATCGTTGAGGACTGCGAGATTTCGTAATCTGAACTGAGGAACGGGCGATTGCTTTGGACAGAAGCGATCGCTTGAACACACTGTTTTTAAAGGATTAAGAAAATGTCTACCGACCTCGTAACTTATTACGTCAAACTGACCGAATTGACCAGCTTGTTGGTAAATATGGTGCATATCTAGAACAACTGAATAGAGAAACCAAACTCTTGTTTCGCATCACCTTGTCAACTTATGTGTTGATGCAACAAGAATACAATTCTTCTGAATATCCAATGTCATCTGCATTAGAAGATTCTTTGTGTGAGTTGGTAATTCCCAATAGTATTACTAAAGATTTGTACGATATTTTTTCGCAAATTGAGGGATTAATTGTTGATGAAGCCGAGACAATTTTAGAAGCTCTATAACATCAAATTCGTTGGGGTAATGCACGAAAAAATTAATAATCGTTTCACCCCTTCAGCAACAAAAATATTGCTCCGCAGATAGCCATCGATAGCATTAGAAATGTCAAGGAGACGATTGTGAAAAATCAAGGATTGTATTCGGCTGCACTTACAGAACTAACCCAGAGAGGATGCCCTGAAGAATTAGCTGAGTCAGCAGCTACAGTAGTTGCTAATGATGACGCAACAAAAACTGATTTGGGTAGAACTGGAAAAGACCAAAAAGTAATTCAAGAAACTCTGCCTTATTTGCAGAATAAATAAGTAGTTTGGGGAATGTTTCTGAATCGAGAATGTTCCCCTCATATTAATTAAGTAGTCAAAATCATGGAAACATATCTTGTCTATGTCGATGCTGCCAACAACAGCAATAAATTTTGGTCAGCGAAAGTTGAACAGAACAACCTAACTGTTCAATGGGGAAGAGTCGGTTATCAAGCGCAAACTAAAGTTCATTCATGTAGCAGCCATCAACAAGCTGCTTTCAAGTATCATAAACTAATAGCTGAAAAGTTGATGAAAGGCTATAGAAGAAGTCAGCCCATCATCGATAGTAGTTGTGAAGTCTATGAAATGAAAAGAGCGATTGAACTGCTTGATTTTCTACGTTGTTATGTAGAGCAAAAAAAATTTAACGCTGTTTATATTGATTTGCTAAACCAGTACTTGAAAATCGTTCCCACACCTCTAGGAATGCAGATAGATCCATACACAATATATAACACAGTGGAAGATGTAGACCATCAGCGATCGCTACTAACTTCTTTACTCCCAAATGAATCCATCAAAACTGAACAATCCGCTGTTAGCAAAAGCTTTCGTTGCTGGATGTCTGGCAATGACTCTTTATTGTGAGCATCTTCACTCTAAAGTTCAACAGCACCAGCAATACGTAAGCTCACAACGAGAACTGATTGGGGCGATCGCAGTTGTTTGTACTTCCACCATCCAGGAGGTACATGCGCTGCGGCTGCTGATTTGTAAGGGAGAAGCGGAATGTCGGCGGTATCTGCGGAGAACGTGGTCAATAACAAGGTAGTATACAGCAGTTACTTGAATACTAAGGCAGCAAGCTCATGGTAAAAATTATAGGTACTGAGGGAGACGATACTTTAGTTGGAACTGCTGGGAATGATATATTTCTCGGCAGTGCAGGTGACGACATCTTGCTTGGTGGAAAGGGTAGCGATACTGTTGACTACAGCGATTTAGGGCAAGCTGTAATTATTAAACCAAGGTTTATCCAAAAAGGTGTGATTGGAACTGATACGTTTAAAGATTTCTTTGAAGCCGTGATCGGTGCGACTGGACAAGCTAACAGTATTGATGCTACTACTGACAGTACAAATGTATCAATAGTAGTGAACTTATCTCAACAAAGGCTAGAGATTAGACCTGTGGGTTCGTCACCGATAGTAGTCAAGGTGAAAAATTTTGTCAATGTAATTGGTACAAATCAAAATGATCGGATTACTGGTAATGCTAAAGATAATAAATTATCTGGTAGTGGCGGCAATGACATCATCACAGGCAGTGCAGGCAATGATATCTTAGATGGTGGAGATGGCATTGACACGGCAGATTACAGCAAAATAGGTGTAAGCTCTACTATCTTCATTGACGGAACTTTAAAAAAAGGTGGTGGACTAGGTACAGATTTACTTGGCAATTTTGAAAACCTTGTTGCTGATGCTAGTGCAGTAAATAACATTATAGATGCCTCAATTGCTCCTTCAGCACCCTTGTTAGTTGGAGATGCATCAGTTAACGTTAACCTTGAAAGTCAAAGTTTCGTAATTAATAATGTTCCTAATATAGGCACAGTTGAATTCACATTTATAAACTTTGATAATGTTAAAGGTACAAATCAAAGTGACATCATTGTTGGAGATAGGCAAAATAATCTGTTATTTGGCAATGGCGGTAACGATACACTTTCTGGCAAAAGTGGCAATGATACACTCGTTGGTGGGTTAGGTACAGATACTCTTACTGGTGGACTCGGTGCAGATAAATTCATTTTTACCAATGTATTAGAGGGTGTTGACATTATCAAAGACTTCAAGGCTGTTGAAGGTGATAAAATTCAAGTTTCTCAAGCAGGGTTTGGTGCTATTGACCTGAGTGACTTCAGTTATGATCCCCTAAATGGTTCTTTGTTCTTCCAAGAATCTAGATTCGCCATTGTTGAAAATAAGCCTATTGGTTTTCAAGCTAATCTAGACATTCAACTAGTTTAAACTCAGGGATTATGTAAGTTCGACATGTAACAGGACTTAGATAAAAATAAACAAAAAAATACCTTAAACATATATATGGAGAAACTTTGACATCAATTTGCTTAGTTTCCTGATATATCTGGGTTTCAAGTATTTTTGAGTATTTGGTGTATTTCCTTTACTCTATAGGGGTTTAAGGTTAGTTTTTGCGTCAAAAATGTTTAAGTCCCGTTAGATGCCAACGGTAACGCTGTGTACTACTTGAATGACGCAATGGGTCGTGTGATTGGATTAGCTGATAGTAATGGTGCAAGTTCAGGAAAGTTTCTTTATGATGCATTCGGCAACATCTTGTCATAGGTAAGTGGTGCAGATAATGATGGAGGTAGTGACTTTAGATTCCAAGGGCAGTGGTTAGAGTCGGAAAGCGGTTTGTACAATTTTAGGGCAAGGAATTACGATCCTGCAATGTGTCAAAAACGCTAAAAATCAGATTTTTCTAAACAAGCTTACAAACTTGAAGAACTTGACAAATTATTTATCACTGCGGTCAAATAATTCGTCGTTCTACAACAGCTAAACTATGAAAAGTTGCAGAATAACTGTTTGGGAGTTGGTTTACTTTGTGGTTCTGGGAAAAAGACTCAGTTGAATACGAGATATTCAAACAATATGAACGAGCGTTAGTCAGTCTCGGCGTTAACTTTTCGCGCTTAAGAAGTTCAAGACGCTTTAGAAAGTTGCACCTATGGGTTAGAAGATGCCTTGAGAAGAACAATTGAGTATGTACTTTGGTTACGCGAACACCAAAGAGAGATTTTTCCAAATGCAATTTTAATTCGAGCTTTGCAAAACCAATGGAAGCCTATTGCATGGCGCTCGGAGTACCTGAAACTACCTATTTTAGAGTCACCGGGGCAAAGGTGGTGGAATGCGGCAGCTTCCATGTGGGGGTACGATGTACGTAATTGCCTTAATTTATAGGACAGCTTAATTTTTGTCTAAGTCCCATTAGAAGCCTACTGCCGTAGAATCACAATTAGTTTTCACGGGGATGCGGATAATAAACTCTGCCCCCTGTTGTGGTTGGGAATCAACTTCTAGAGTCCCTCCATGCTTTTCCACCACAATAGCTTGAGCGATCGCTAATCCTAATCCCGTCCCTTTGCCAATACTTTTAGTCGTATATAGATGCTGAAAAATCTTCTGCTTCACCTCCTGGGTCATGCCAATGCCATTATCTTGAATGCGGATCGCTACTGATTGACCATTGCTTTCTAGTTCTGTTTTCAAGGTAATCTGGTTAGGATGAGCTTGAATTTCGGCAATACTTTTGCCTTGGTTGGACTCTTCTAGAGCATCAATTGCATTCGCCAGAATATTCATGAATACCTGGTTGAGTTGACCCGCATAACACTCTACTTGAGGAATATTGCCATAAAGAGCAATGACCTCAATTGCAGGGCGCAATTCATTGGCTTTCAGGCGATGTTTGAGAATTAGAATAGTACTATCAAGCCCTTCATGCAGGTTATACAGTATTGGGCGATCGCTATCACTGCGGGAAAAGGTTCGTAAGCTTGTACTGATATTACAGATGCGATCAACTCCTTGTGTCATCGAACCGATCAGTTTGGGTAAATCTTCTCGGATATACTTCAGGTCAATAACTGCGATCTCCTCTTCAATCTCTTCACCGGGATAGGGAAACTTCGCTTGATATAGATCGATTAATCGAAACAGATCGTTGATGTAATCCAGGGCTGGTTGAATATTGCCCCTCAAAAATCCGACTGGGTTGTTGATTTCGTGGGCAACCCCAGCAATCAGATTACCCAGCGCTGACATTTTTTCGCTTTGAATTAGTTGAAGTTGCGCTGCTTGAAATTCAGCAGTCTTCAGAGCAACCTCATGTTCCAAAACTTGGGTGAGACGGCGCAATTGCAGGTGGGTTTTCACCCGTGCCAACACTTCCTTCTCTTGGAAAGGCTTGGTAACATAATCGACTGCCCCCAACGAGAGCGCCTGCACCTTAGTGTCGGTATCAGACAAAGCTGTCATAAAAATGACAGGAATATCTTGAGTTTTCGGGTTGGATTTCAGTCGTTGACAGGTTTCAAATCCGTTAATTCCCGGCATCATTACATCCAATAAAATCAGATCAGGAAGCCGACGTTCCAAGCGTTGCAGGGCACTTTCACCACTGGTTGCGATCGCCACAGCAAAGCCTGCATCACTAAGCGTTTCAGAAATGACATCCAGATTTGTAGGGGTGTCATCTACAATCAAAATTAAACTCAGTGCTGGTGACATTTTGACAACTCCCTAGTTATTGCGATGTAAATGCTGTTGCAGCAACTGTTCTAGCTTTTCTTCCTGAAACTGTTTCGCCAGTTGTATAACCTGTTGGACAAAGGGTTGGTAGCGATCGCTGTTTTGGCCAATTTGCTCGGCAACTTCAGCTAGCTGTTTGAAAAGCCCATCATGTAATAATTCCAGTAACTGTTGTAAATCTTCTGCTGGGGGTGGAATGAGTGATTGAGAGGATGCAGGCGATGTGTTTAATTCTGTTTCAGCATATAGCCAGGTGAGGTTGAGATGGTTCGCCAGCAAGTTAAACAAATCGTCTGCTTGTACAGGTTTTGCAAGAAAATCATCTCCGCCTGCCGCCAAACTCATCTGCTGATCGATTTGAGCCACCGATGCCGAAGAAACAATCACCGACAACTGTTTTAATTCGTCGTCAGACCGCAACTGTTTCAACATCTCAAAGCCATCCATGATTGGCATTGCTAAATCCGTAATCATCAGGTCTGGTAATTGCTCTCTGGCTTTGTCTAAGCCCTCCTGACCGTTTTGGGCTTCCCTCAACTTGAAACCCAGAGGTTCTAGCAGATTTACTAACACAGAACGGTTTTCCCAGCGATCGTCCACAATCAAAATGTGACGGGGTTGCCCCTGATAACTAATGATTTGCTGTCCGGCATTCACGGTATGATGCTGTACCCAATCTGCGGCGATGGGAAATTCTGCATCAAAGAAGAAGTCGCTGCCCACACTCAGTTGACTCTTAACTTGAATTTGTCCGCCCATCAGTTGCACAATTTTTTGACTGATAGCTAGACCCAAACCTGTGCCCTCAGCTTGGCGTTGGCGATCGCCCACCTGTTCAAACGCCTGAAATAGCTGATTCACATCTGATGATGCAATGCCAATTCCAGTATCAGCAATCAAGAATTGCAGTCGCACAGATTGAGGATTTTCAGTGACAACCTTCTCAACTTTCAATGTCACACTGCCTCGGTCTGTAAACTTAATTGCATTGCCCAATAAATTAATTAATACTTGGCGCAGGCGTTTTTCATCTGCTTCAATACCTATAGGTAAGTCTGTATCTGGTTGGTAATGAAACTCAAGACCCTTTTGATCCACACGGATACGACAAATTTCCACAACCCCTTGCACAAAAGATGGGAAATGCAGCGCTTTTGGGGAAAGTTCTAGTTTGCGGGCTTCGATTTTAGACAAATCTAGAATGTCGTTGATCAACGTCAACAAGTGGGAGCCACATTGGTGAATTATGTTCACTCCATGACGCTCTTTATCAGCTAAAGCTTTAGAACGGTTGAGGATTTGAGCATAGCCAAGAATGCCGTTGAGAGGGGTACGGAGTTCGTGGCTCATATTCGCAAGAAATTCGCTTTTGGCTTGATTGGCGCTGTCTGCTTCTTCTTTGGCTGCTTTGAGTTCAACAGTTCGTGCTGACACACGCTCTTCTAACCCTTCAATCAAACCTCTTAATTGAGATGCCATCTGGTTAAAGGACTGACCCAATACTTCTAATTCATTCACTCCTCGAATCTCAACCGTTTCGTTAAGTTGTCCAGAAGCGAGCGCTTGACTTGCTGCCTTCAATTTGAGAATGGGTCGAGCAATCCAACGGGATGTGTAAATCCCTAAGACTGTTGTTACACCTAAAGCAGCGAGACACAACCACAGCGTGTTACGCAGACTAGCATTGATTTGTGCCATGAAGTCTGATTCTGGGATGACAACGATTGTTAACCAATCTAATCCTCGACCGTCACTGAGCGGTTGCACACGTACAAGTTGACGCTTGCCGTTGAATTCAAAAACGAAGTTTTGACTCTTAGTAATTTGATTAAGATTGCCAAACCGTTGCCATAATTGTTTTGCCGTCGCCTGAGTCAGAGGATTGCGGCTTTGTGTAGCCACTAGCCGAATTTGTTTATTTCCATCTGCCACATACGGTTGCTCCAAAGTTGAACTAGCAACTATTTCTCCAGAACGCTCCACAATGAAAGTCTGTCCAGATTGACTGATTTTGAGATTTCGGAGAAACTGACTAATCTGAGGCAAGAAAATCTCAACTCCGATTACGCCTTGGAATTTACCTGTATTACTATATATAGGTGTGCCAGCTTTCACTTCTAGAGCCAAAACACTAGAAGAAAGAGAAATTTCACTCCATCCGGATTGTCCAGGTTTTGGTGCGGTTGAACCTCCAGGATATTTGAGAAGAAGATACTCATTACTGTCAAATTCTGCACTTTTGAGCAGTTTAGTCCGCCGACCCTGCTCATCTAGCAAATAGACATTTCTGTTTTTCCCGGTAGATCGATCCTTAACTTTGACGATGAATTGACCATCGTCTAACTTTTGAATGCCGATAAATTGACCTTGATTGTCTGCGTAGTAAAGATACGGAATGATTGCGTGAGTTTTGATTTGCTTGAAAAAGAATTTTTCTAGTGCTGGGGAATCTTCGACATTGAGATTGCCACTGTAAATACTGGAGAGTAGAACTTGGTTAACGATATGGGGAGTATTTAAAAATCCTACTGTTTCTTTCTCAGTGCGATCAGCAACTTCTTGTTCCAATCTATTAGCTAACTCATTGACAGCTTGTTGCCCACTTTTAAATGAGAGATACCCAACAAATCCCACTACTGCGAAAATTTGTAGCACAAACGGAACAATCAAAATTGCTCGCAGCGGCACTTGATGAATGGTTTTGCTCTTTAAGTTCAATGAGGATAACATAGAGTTAGCCCTTGGGATATCAGGCTGATTAGATACATTGTTATTGTTCCCTCACTGAGCCAAAACCTAACACAGCGGTTGAGTTTAACACGGTTGCTTATTTCACACCTTAAGCGAATGTTGACAAGATTCCGTCTGCTAAATAACACTTGCCACCTTATCCGTTGAAAAATTAGCTACAGTCGCGCAAGGAAGTTTCGAGGTCGCTCCTCTCCATAACCCTTCTTAACAGCGCTTTTGGGTGAGTCAATCAATTAATTGCTACCACATAGGCTAAGTTATATTCACCCAGTTTTCTAAGAAATTGGCTACTTTCACCCTCCGGGTTCGCAGTCGCTTTAAGTCGGGCATTGCCCGCCCAACGCGCTGCTCACCATATAAACTATCAGCTAGTACTAGGTACAGTCCGGCGTAAATAAGCAGACCATTAAATAGCCAAAACTTTGCCCTTATATGTCCCCTTAAAAGGTTTAGCTATTGTTTGATTAAAGTAGTTGATAAAGTTAAGAATTCGATTTTTTAAATCATCTTGACTAGACCTATCTTTAAAATAAATTTTATAAGAAAATAAACAGAGGAGATAAAAAAGCAAGTATTAATAACGACAAGTCCCTTAAAAAGAATAGAATCATACCCAGAGGAATCAAAGCGATTAATCGGGATTAAATATGAAGATTTTATTACATTAGTAGTATTATCCGAAAAAAGGCATAAAGAAAAACAAGCAGATTACCACACCTGACAAGAAGCCCAAAAAAGCCGAACTTTCAGAAACTCAAAAATCAGACAATAAAGAATTATCTTCTAGAAGGATTTTCGTTGAACATCTGAGTTTATCAAGTTCACCAACGGCAAAGAAATCACGGTAGAGACTGCTAATCCATAGCTTGTGCTATTCACTCCCGCATCGGAAACTGCCGCATCATTTCCGCCAACTCCACTGCCTTACCCTCCGGCGTGTACACATCTGACCCCGACATTGCCAGCACAATCCTCTCCCGCCGCGCCCATTCAAACCAATCCTTCACAGCAGATTTGACCTGTTGTATCTCTGGTTTCCTACCATCCTTGCAAGCTGCCACAAACACAGCTTCCGGTGACTTTATCCCTTTCCAAGTTCAGAGTGCCTCCTTCAGGCGATCGCAGCAGAAATTTCCTGTCTACCTCTGACGGTAGAGAGATTGCGCTAAATTCCGTAAAAGCACATACTCAAGATGTAGATGCAAAAATCATGCTTTTGAGCAGTTGCCGCCCAAATTGATGAATAGTGATTCTATTGTACGTGAAAACACGGAATAATAGTAATGTGGAGTTATGCAGTTAGTGAGGTAGTTGGTAAAAGTGGTCAAACCTAATCAAATTGTTGTCAGGGTGTCTCCAGACTTGTGAATAACTACATTGAGCGAACTGGCACATCGAAGACGGATGTGGTAGTCAGCGCAATTGCCACTTATCTGGGGTGTAATTCTAATATTCCTTTAAGCCATCGAGTGATTAAATTGGAAAGTCCAGTTGAAAAATTGCAAGAATTGATTAAACAATAAAAATATTAGAGGTATAGATGAGTGAAATTCCTCTGTGTAAAATAGTTGTTTCATCTCAACTGCCGCCAGATGAGATAGAGTTTTTAGAAACATCGCTGGAACTGATTTCAATAAACGTGCAGAAGTCATCAAGTAGAGTTGTAGGAGCAGATGACATAGTTTTCGTAGCTACAGTACTTGGAGGAATAGCCGCAGGTGCTAATTTGATAGAATACAGTATCAAAGTCGCTAAAGCTATTAAAAATTGGCGACAAGAACTGCGCTCAAAAGGAATAGAACCAAAAGGGAAATTGTCACACCCAAAACGTCCTTCCCTAGACCTGAGTCAAGCTAGTGATGAAGAGATACAGGAATGGTTTTATCAAGAGTAACTGAAAAGGTTCCAATTAGTCCAGGGGTAAAAAAAGTCTCTGAACAAGATAAATCCTTTAGTAATCAAATTCTGATATTGTTTTCAGCACCTCTGCTTGACGAAAACTTCTTACCAGTAGAGAATTTATCAATTCAAGAAGAAATTGAAGCGATCGCTTCAGTATTAGAAAATGTATCCCATCCCATAGCAGTAGAAATAGTAGTGAAAGTGGCAACTTCACAAACTTTGCAAGATGTATTGTCGAGCCGAATAAAACCACTAATTATTCATTTTATTGGTCATGGAACGAAAGAAAGTGATAATACAGCTTTAGTTTTAGAAGATGAAATGGGGATTAGTCGTCATTTTAGTGAAGAAGAGCTAGATATCGCACTATCTAATCAGAAGCAAGCCCCTTGTCAATTAGTATTGCTAAATGCTTGTCACTCAGAAAAGTTAGCTCAAGCTTTCATCAAAGCAGGTGTACCTCATATAATTGCAGTGAACGCTGAGGATAAAATTCTAGATATTGCAGCCCGATGTTTTTCACGGCGACTTTATCAAGCATTATTTAATGAGGATGCGATTGCTGACGCTTTCTTGGTAAGTCGAAGCGCAGTAAAACTTGATGATAAATTAAAAAAAGTGTTTAATTCTCAGACTTTTGAAAAAGGAGTTAATTTTGATGAAGCCTTTAAATTTAAATTATTACCGCAAGCTCCTCATAGTCAATCTCTAATTATTGAACCTACTAAGGCTCATCAAATTGTTTATCCACAGTGGTTAAATACTAATATTCCTCGTGGAGATCCAAAATTTGTAGGACGCAAACAAGAAATACATCGGGTAATTAAAGTACTAGTAGAGCCTGAGAAACGTTGTATTGCTTTACATGGTATGGGAGGAATAGGTAAAACAGCCTTAGCTTATGCAATTGGTCAGTGGTTACATGAGCGTAATTGCTATAAGGACGGAGTTTGGTTTATTAGCCTGCGGGATACTGATTCTGTAGGAACAATGATTACTAAAATCCAACAGACCCTTGAGTTGAGTAGTTTTGATTTAAAGAAAGAATTAAGAAATAGTCGAATTTTGTTGATTTTCGATGATTTGGATAAGTTGATTGAGAAAGAAACGAATGAACTAATTGAAGTTTTAAACTCACTGATAGAACAATGCTCGAATTTAAGGCTATTGCTAACTGCGCGTGATTCCTTAGTAAGGGACATTGATTGCCATCAAGAAGAAGTTTGTAGTATGGGAGCATCAGAAACCAGACAGATATTTAAAAAGTATGCTCCATCAGAAGCACAATGGGGAAATGATGATTTAGCATCAGATTTTCATCTGTTGGTGCAGTTTCTAGATAGTTATCCCTTGCCTATTAAATTAGCTGCATCCTATATGGCAGAAACTCAATGTACCCTAAAAATGCTGTGTGAAGACTTAAAAATTGAACCATTAGAAATTTTGGCTGCTTATTCTGCTGAAGAGAGAAAAGAAAGAAGTCTGCAAATAACTTTAGAGCGTTCTTTTGAAATGTTATCGGTAGAGGGGCAAGATATATTTCCTTTATTAGCTTTTTTCCCTAGCGGATTGAGTCGGGATTTAGCTAGAGCAATAGCAGGTAGGAATGGAAATAAGACTTTGATGGAGTTGCTCAAGTTTTCAATGGTAGAAAAAACTAGTATTGCATCTGATTGGAGGGTGAGTATACCTGAACCTGCCCGTACTTACGCAGAAAGTAAATTGCAGAAAGGAAGAGGAATTGACTATATAGCCCCTCTAATATTAGATTTTTACAATAGTAGTTTCTGCAACACAGTTCTCGAACTTTTTGGTGACGGAGAGGAAAAGAGAGGACAACAGTTGCTTCTGCAAGAAAATTCAAATTTAATCTTGTTCCTTGAATGGGGTTATGCTCAAGAATTGAATTCAGATAATATTTGCCGCAGTGCGAGAATTACAGCATCTTTAAGTCATTATTGGCGGTGGATTGAAGCAAATCAAGACCCTTTATCAAGATTAAATTCGGCAATAGAGGCAGCCCGAAGAAATCAGGATCAAGTGGGAGAAAAGTTAGTAAGGAATGAGATCGCTGTTTTCTGTTCAAAAGAACCATTTAAAGATGTTAAATCTTTAGTCCACGAAAGTAATCATTTAAACTCATTTGAGTTTAAAACTGTTACTGTCAATCATAAGGGCAGGATTATCAAGGAAGAAACTAGACTTGCTGAATATTTCAGCGAAGACTTAGGCAACGGTATTACTTTAGAAATGGTGTACATCCCTGAAGGCAGTTTTCTGATGGGTTCGCCAGCAAATGAACCGGAGCGTTTAAGTAGTGAAAGTCCTCAACGCCAAGTCACTGTAAGAGCGTTCTTCATGGGCAAATACGCGGTAACACAAGCACAGTGGCAAGCAGTAGCCGCACTGCCGCAGGTAAATCGAAAACTAAAGCCTGACCCATCTCACTTTAAAGGCGCAGATCGACCTGTAGAGAAAGTCTCTTGGTATGATGCGGTTGAGTTTTGCGATCGCCTCTCACAATATACAGGCAGACCCTACATTTTACCGAGTGAAGCGGAATGGGAATATGCTTGTCGTGCTGGAACTACCACCCCATTTCATTTTGGCGAAACAATCACATCAGAGTTAGCCAACTACAATGCTGGCAATGCTGGCTACACTTATGGCGCGGGTGTAAAAGGAACCTACAGAGAAGAGACTACACCTGTGAGCAGTTTTAACGCGGCTAATGCCTTTGGGCTATACGATATGCACGGAAATGTCTGGGAATGGTGTCTTGATGATTGGCATGATAACTATGAAGGTGCACCAACAGATGGCAGTGCTTGGTTGAATAATAATAATCTTTCTCAAAAGCAGGAATATGCCTTGCTGCGGGGCGGTTCTTGGCTCAACTATCCTGAATACTGCCGTTCTGCGTCTCGCGACTACAGCAACCGCGACGTCGACAGCATCAATGTCGGTTTTCGGGTTGTGTGTGCCGTCGGGAGGATTCTTCGGTAGCCCTTTATACTTTAGTCCTTTTTCACTTTGCACTTGTTCTTTTTTCTTTCTTTTTGTTGCCTCATGGCGACTCGATTTTTTGGCAGAAATATTAAGATTGATTAAAAAATGAAAGAATTATCGGTCATCCAAAAGACCTATGATTGCATTAGATGGTATGTGCCAATTATTGAAAGATTGCCAAAAATTCATAAGTTCACTTTAGGTCAAGAGTGCAACCGAAGAGTCCAACCTGCACCTGTGATGCTGGTAACAGTATCCAAAAATCAAACTGGGTTGGGTAGCTTGGTAGGTGTAAACCGAACAGTTGCTCAACTCTCCACTAAAAATATCATTCCCCCACCGGAAACCGCCGTATTATTCAAGAATAACTACCTCACTGTGGTACATCTCTTGATAAACCAAATCTAATTTGAGTTAGTTAAGTACAAGATCGCTATTTTCAACAGATGCAAATAGAAGAAATCTTATCTGAACTAGAAAACAATACAGGGAAGTTTCCTCTTGTAGCAATAGAAAGAGCAAGAGAAGAACGGGAAACCATAACTCCTAGATTATTATCAATCTTAGAAGAGTTAAGCAATAATCTCGAAGAGTTATTAGAAAAATCAGATTATATTTTACATCTTTGTGCTTTCTACTTACTAGCAGAATTTAGAGAGCCGTTAGCATATCCTGTAATCATTAAGTTTTTTTCAGTTCCAGGGGAGATTGCCCTAGATTTAACTGGAGATTTAGTGACAGAGGATTTAGGTAGGATACTGGCTTCTGTTAGTGATGGAAATATTGAACCAATAAAACAACTTATAGACAATAAAGAAGTCAATGAATATGTCAGAGGTGCAGCCCTGAAATCCTTATTGGTTTTAGTGGCTCAGGATAAAATTCCCAGAAAGCAAGTTATACAATACTATAAAGAACTGTTCTCAAATCTAGGTGGGGAAGAAGATTATCATATTTGGACTAGCTTAGTTATTAATAGCGTAGAACTTTGTGCTGTTGAACTGAACGAAGAAATTAATAGAGTATTTGAAGAAGATTTAATTGAACAGTTTTTTATTGACCAAGAAGATGTTAATGACAGCTTTCAACAGGGAATAGAACCAGCTTTAAATAAACTGCGCGAAAATCCTCGTTACTCTTTTATTAAAGATGCAATATCAGAAATGCAAGAATGGACTTGTTTTCGACCAAGTGGGAGTAGAAAAGAAGAATTTACAACGGTATTTGTACACCGAGAAGGAACTAGTTTTTCGTCTTCCAAAAAAGGTAAAAATCAAGCTAAGAAGAAAAAGATGCAAGAACAATCTCGACGGAAAAATCGCTCCAAGAAGAAATGAAGTGATCGCCACAGCAGATAATCAGGGTAAACTGGAGACCATCTCCTTACCCCTCCACCGGAAACCGCAGCATCATTTCCGCCAACTCCACTGCCTCACCCTCCGGCGTATAAACCACTCTCCCTGACATCGCCAGCACAATTCTTTCTTTCCTAGCCCACTCAAACCAAGCACTCACATCGGTTGTAACGGCGTTCTTACCCTTAGCCCCACTCTTGCAGCTGTTGATAAACAAGCCCGTGGGATTGCTACACCATCCCTCCTGTACTGCTTCTTTGACACGAGCTATCGCCCCTTGTACACTCGCCCAATGCTTCTTGACTACCCCTAAACAAGGCTGTGGGTTAATTCGTAGTCGCCGCAACTCGGTACAAATCTCTGCAATCTCACTCTTGCTTGGCTTACCCGAATTTTCAGCCCCTAGTGCGGAAAATTGGTCTTCATCGTCAGCCGAATCATTCAGTTCTGGCTCCTCAACTTTTCGAGTAACCAAGGCTTTTTCTGACACCCTGCGGGTTCGCCAGTCCCTCTTTGTTGAAACAACAAGACCGGGCTGGCTCACAATTGCGTCACTCGTTTTTTGTACAGTTGGGGCGGCGGCGTCAGAATTACCCTCATGAGGGCCTGTGTTGTTAGATGAGTAATCCAGTTCTGACTTTAGGGCGAAGTGAGTAACCAGGGCTTGTTCTAAGGTCTTGGTTTGTTCCACCTCATCATCCTTTTTTAGCTCAACAGCAGCATGTTGTTGTGGCTTAGAAGTTTTAGGATCTGATCTAAGGTGTTGTTCTACATTGAATGTGGAAGGTTCAGTTTTGCACTTGCGAAGTTCAAGCAGCCGATTTAATACCTCAAAATGCAACTTGTACTGCCAAGTCTTGTCCTGCCCGTTCCCTGGATTCCTCTGCTTAGAGATAATACCCATCTCCTCAAGCAGAGCGATCGCACTCCTGATAACATGAAGACTATGTTCCCCCATTAAGTCAGCATAGATTCGCTTGAGTGGCTGGTAAATCCAGGGGGTACGGTGGTTCTTGAGCTTCCACTTTGTCCAATGCCTGAAGTACTCAATCAGCTTGGCAGCGCAGAAGTTACCTGTAATATCAAAGTATTCTCGCCGTAATATCACCAGTACAGAAAACTTATCAGTAGATGCAATGCTGCTCATATTTCAACTCCTATATCTATTCCTGGTCAAGTTAGGTTTGTTTGTTTAAAAAGGCACATCTTCTTCTGGGCTTGCTGCCCAAAACTGCCTCAACATCTCTTGTTTTGCTGTCTGAAGCTGTTGTTTCTCTTGGAGTGAGGTTTCTTTAATCAATCGCTGTAATTCGTCCCTCTGCTTCTGCTTCATCTGTTGGGTGGTGACAGAAGGTAGTAACTTGGTTTCATCTTGAGTTTGCTGCGATGGACGGAAACGACGACGGTGGAACAAAAACCTGAAGTGTCGTTTATCTTGTGGAGGTAGCGATCGCCATATTTCGGCATCCCAGCCAGGGGGTATAAAGTCAGATGACGGAGGTAACAGGTTTTGGATTTGAGTTTGTAATTGAGCGACCGCCTCTAATGCAGTTTCTAATTTGTTCTCCAATTCCAGAACTTTGGAGTCAAGCACGGTTGATTGCCCGTTCAGCATCCATTCTTCAACCCATTGCTCTACGAGATAGCCGAACTCATCCGAAAGCCAAATCCCAAATCTGACCGCCAGCTTCGGATGTATCCAAGTGCCGCCTCCGTTTTCTGGAGAGCCTTGAAACACTTGATATAACTCAAATACGGGAATTCCCGTGTTTAAACTTAAATGCGAAAGCGTCTCTTGTGTACGTTTATTTTCTAGCCATTCACTAACATCACGCCTTTTACCAATTGCCAATTTATAAGCACTGGTTAAAGCCGTAGCATTGACATAACCATCACATCGGCGTTGTTCAACAACTGAGCCATTTACTTGACGTGAAATGATTGTGATTGCATTCATGTTGACTCCAATTTTTAGCGCATGAAAATGTGAGCGACATTGCACCCATGCCGCTTTGAGTTCTTTGTGAATGTATTGACAAGTTTCTAGCTGTTAGCTTTGCAATAAGCGCAACTCATCTTTTAAATACCTGTCAGTCTTCTTTGAGCGATCTTTCCAACAATCCCACGCCACCACCAACTCTTCGCCCAAATCCTCCACGACTTCACCCCGTTCCACATACAAAGTGCGGTAAGGGTCGGCATGGGCAACAATAGAACCAAGCCCAATAACAAGAGCGCAATTAGAAGAACCAGACTCGGCAGGGATTTCGTGAAAAAACGTTGGTTCCGTAATCTTGTAGGATTCGGCTTTCTCCAAAGTATTGATTAACTCTGTTTCCTGCGGTGTCAATTCTGCTCTGATGTCTTGCTTGATCACCTCGTACTCTTGGGCCCACAGCTAAATAGTCATGCCAAGTACACCCAGGTTTAGACAGTACTTGCCGAATCTCGTTAACAGCCTGGGGTAGTAGCTGCAACTGTTCGGCGCGATATGCGATAGCCTGTGGTGTTGGTTCTGTACCTAAAACGAGGGCGGCGGCCTGTAATGCTTTAGTATTATTCATAGCACTGGCCAGATTCCCCAACGCTATACCCATCAGGCGCAGACATTCTTGGGCATTGTCTTTGGGCGGCTCAAGGGCTAGCGTTCGCAAGTCAATAGTATTTGGGGATTGCTGAACATTCTTCTTAGCTGGCTGCTCTCTAGGATATGACTGTTTTGCATTTTCCAGTTCTTGAATACGCTTTTGCAATCGCTGATTTTCTATTTCTAATTGCCTCAGTCCCTCCATTTCATTTAGACGTTGCTGCAATGACGAGAGTTGTTCTCTAACTTGTTCTTCTGCTCTAGCTCTGGCTTCTACTTGTAAACCAATTCTCAGCTCCTCTTCAAGTCGCTCTAGTTAACGTTTATGGCGTTCTTCAATGGCAGCGATCGCTTCAGCATATTCTTTGGGATATTTGCGCTCAGGTGAAAATGACGCAGCGGAAAGTCTGAGCGGCGGCTCCCGCCGTTCCCCGCAGGGGTTGCCGCAGGCATCAGAACTTTCCAAGAGGATTGTGTCATTTAAGTTAGTCAAATCAGCATTGTTTACCAGCAGTTTCTCACCATCGCTGAAGGTAACAATCTGCTGATAATTATTAGGCGCGTCTGCCTCAATTACTCCCTCATCTCCGTACCTGGAATGCGATTGTGATGAAACCTTGACCGTTTGACGTAAAGTCTGCGGCATGGAGTACTCCACGCCGCGAGCTTTACACAATTGCGTTTTGGTTTTAGGGGGTTCTGTGGTATCTTCTTTAACACTATTAAAGACCTTTGGTGCAACCTTATTTACTGCTTTAGCGAAATCTGTGGCAGTGGGGAAGGGTTTTTCTTGGGATGCGATCGCAACAGCTTGTTCTAACTTCTCTGGAGTTTTAACTAGGCGGAGTAAAGAACGTGTTTGCGAGGATTTGGTAATATGTGCTTTCAAATCTTGGGGTAGAGTATCAATTACTTTTTTTGCAGAGAGTAAATCCCTTACCCGGCGATATCCCCCATACTTTGTAAGTTCATTTTCGCAATAGGCTTGAAAGCAGGTGTACCCAGCATCTCGGTAACAGTGATTATCTCGTAGCAATCGCAGATCATCAGCTGCTTGCCATTCAAATCTGTCAATGGCAGTGAAGGTTTCTTTGATGCTGTGATTAAGGTTGTTATAATCAAGTGCTGATAGTTCGGTGTCTATTGCCAGCATATGTTTTACCTGGTGTGGTGAGGAGTTACACAAGACTTGCTAGGAGACAGTAGAGACAGAATTTCTTTTGTTCTGTTTGAGGTATAGCTCAGTAGGATAAGCATCTCCCCGACGCTGATTACAAGGACTGCAACTAAGCCGTAGATTTTTGATTTTGTTGCTGCCACCCTTTGCCAGTGGTATGTAATGGTCAATGGTTAGTGTTTCAAGTGACAAGGTACAACCACACCAAAAACACTGCATCCCATACTTCGCAATCAGGTGTGGTCTTTTATTGCGTTTTTGACTGGTGTAAAGGCGTTTGTGTAGACGAACGGGATTAATCCCCATGCAAGGCGCAGGAGGATTTGGTATTGTTTGAGTAGTCATAGTTTTACCTGATGGTTATGTGACTATCCCCTCTGAGGGCCTAGAAAACTTACAGGGGGGATTAAACAAATCAGTGTGTTTGCTGATTTATTCGCTTACGCATTTCTGCTTCCAGTTCTTCATCTGTGGTTACCGTTATCCGCCCTGGTGCAGTCTGTAACAAATCCATATATTTGTGAAACGCTTGCGTATCGTCGGGATGCGATCGCACGTAAGCTAGTAATTCATGCCGGGTCATGCTGTCAAAATTAGGTTGAGTCATAAGATTGACCGTCCGTTGGGATAAATTTCTATCTCGATTGTCTCGCCAACCAAAACAAAGATTCTCTTAATGCGTTCGTCGAAGCGTACTACATTGATGGGCTGCAATAAATTACTTGCCATCACACATACGCGGTATAACTCCCTTAATTGTTCTATTGTTGGCTCCATATTTGCTTTTTGGTAACCCTTGGTACTGTGGTAAACCTGTTGCTCCAGTTTGAAATTATTTCCTTAACTTGTCTTTTTCAGGTTACCACAGTATTCCAATTGTTTACCATATAAGTGTGTAGATGACAAACCCGCCTTACTTGTTTTGGTGAGGCGGGTCTTCCTTGGCTACTTGCTGTATTTGCTTTAGCTTTTGCCTCAGGAGGCGATTCTCGTCCCTGAGGCGATTAATTCCCCCGAACGAGCTTGCTTTAATTGCGTAATCTCCTGCTCTAGTCTTCGCAAGCGATTGTTGATATCGCTTTCAATTTCGACCTCTCCACCAATGAATTGCAGTACCAATGCCATTAGTGCTTGCGATTCTGTCTTTCCTACTTTCTTGGCTTTTTCATTAAACGCATCTTTAAGGCTTTGCGTAACGCGTACAGCCAAACGTTTGTCTGCTTTTTCTTCTGTATTCATACCTCTATTTTGCATAAACTCCAGTTGTTTACCAGTGTGGTAAACACGAGCATAACATCGTCAATAAAAATATCAAGCTCTCTGGTAACCAATGGTTGACAAATGGTAACCAATAGATTACTATAAGTATATAAGCAAATTAAAGGGCGATCACCAACAGCGTAGGAAACTTTGGAAGC
>NZ_JCACKM010000087.1:0-30126 GCF_059505385.1 Desmonostoc vinosum | reverse complement strand
CTAAACGCCATCGTGTGTAAATACGAAATTCGTTGCGAAAAAGCCGTCCTTCAGCACAGCGTAGGACGGGGTTTTCAACCCAAATTCTTGATAAGTTGCTAGAACCCCGACTTTTTCAGAGTCGGGGTTCTGATCACCTGCTAACCACTCAGAAATAATGACATCAACCACCCCTTACAGGCAGCTTTGTGATCACTGTTCCCATGCCTCAAGAGGACGACAGCCTGGGAATCACCGAAGCAATGTACCATACAAATAGCTTTATAAAAATCAACAATGGTAGAACGTCCAATTAAAAAATCGGAACGACAAGCCCAAGCAAATGCTGACAACAGTTCCGAAAACACGAATTCTGTGCCTCCCATAGAATCCACTCCTATTCCCAAAAGCTCAAAACCAAGTGGTAATCGCTCGTCTGGTAAAGGGAAAAAAGCAGCCTATGCAGATGAAAACAAGCCGCCGGTCAATCCTGCGTTAGCCCGTGGCCCGAAACCTTCTAAAATCAAGCCCATTGTTAAAACAGAACCTGAACCAGAAACTGAGCCAGAAACTGAACCCATATCTGAAGAATCTCAAGAAAGTTAGTATTTCGGGGGATTGGGGATGAGGGGGATGAGGGGGATGAGGGAGAAAATTTCTGTGCGTCTTTGCGTCCCCGTGTCCTCTTGCCAATTCTTTATTCCCCATTCTCAATCCCCTTTACCCTGTTACAGGCTGAGGATTATTCTGCTGGTGCATGGCAGGATCAATGTCAATAAGGTATTATCCTCCTCTTCTTCTGCCTTGCAGGATGGTAAATAAGATACCCATAACTGCAAGAATGGGGAGAGCGATCGCCCATAATGGAAACTGTAGCGATTCACTCTGGACTACATCTTCATTGACATTTCGCACATTTTGTGCATTTCCTCCTGCTGCAACGGTGACATCAAATTTGAATCCAAAGGGTTTAAAACTCGCTCCAGAGTTTGGTTTTCCTCGCAGTTGTAGCTGATAGATACCTGGCTTAGGAAAGGTAATTTCTGCACCTGGAATATCTTGATAACGTTCAGCAGTTACAGGTTTTAAAGCTGGCTCTAGTAGTGGTGGTTCCTTGGGTGTATGAGGTTCGGCATAAACAACCAACTGACAATTACATTGAGCCAGAGGAATTGTCTTTCCACCTTTGCGAGTAAGTGCAAACCACGCTTGCGTCGGTTCTCCGGCACGAGGATTATCATTTGGTTCAATGTGGAGAGTAGCCCCAACATTTCCTGCTATTTCTATCTTATGAGCAACAGCAGGTTGAAAATTAGCTATTGAGATGACTAAGCTACAGAGGAATAATAGATATTTTTGTGGTTTGCTAGAACTTTGTAAAAGGGACATGTTTGGGAATGGGGAATTGGGGTAAAAATAATAACTGACTATATAACCAATGACTATTAATAAATAAGAAATTACTTGCTTTAAATACAAACCTATGAAGTACGCCCATCAAAATTACGAATTACGCGCTTCGCAGCGGTAGCGTAAAGCCTACGGCATAGCTTCGCTTAGAGCGAGGACGTCATTACGAATTACGAATCACCTGGGTTTTGCCAACGCAGTAGTAGTACACCAAAAGTGACAATTCCCATTAACGCGGCTGCTAATTTATTTGCCCAAGTTAATTGTAAAGAACCTAAGTAATGGGAACCAATTAGTACAGCATGAATGGCAGTCAAAACTAAAGCTGGCACACTTAATAAATGAATTTGTCGCCAATGTTTGCCTAAAGATTTCTGTAACGAATCGAAACTCGTTAAAGCCGCAGGAGTCATCAATAACATTGCGACAGCACCCGCAGCCATACCCCATTGAAACTCTGGGGGCAAGAAGAAAAAGGCGGCTAAATTCCATTGTAATGAGTGTTCGATCATGTGGGCAGTGTGAACCACAGAAAGCACAAAAGCTCCCACCCCCAAAGCACGGCGGTAACGTAAAGGTGATGCCCATCTGCTGCTAATTGGGCGAGCAATTAGCGCCATAATCAAGCAGATTAAAGCAGCATGTCCGCTGTAATCTACCATTGTGTCACCAGTCCGCAGCAAAGTGATAGCGCCAATAGTGAGTGTTACCCACCCTCCCAAGCGAAACAACTGGCTACGTCTGTCTTTACTTGCTAACGATGTAGAGACACCTACACCTAGCATAGTCGGTAGAGTTCCTAAGCCAAAAGCTAGCATAGTTGCTGCACCCATCCATAAGTTACCAGTTTCAGCAGCTTTAATTTGGGCAGCATACAGAAAACCGCAAGGCATTAAACCCCAAGTCATTCCCAAAAGCATTGGTGTCCACCACTTGGTTTGTAAGGAAAGCTTGACCATTCCAGTACTCAGACGATTGTGTAAACTGTCCTGTATGAGGGGATGTAATAAGGGAATGCGAGGTAATAGTTTGGGCATGACTTGTCCTAGTCCAAACCAAATCAGCATGACACCAGTAATTATTGCTAGCCACCGACGTAAGTCACTGCCAACACCGGCTAACTGTCCACCTTGTAGTAGTACTGAACCTAGCGCCCCAATGCCAGCACCCACCAAAGCGTAACTCAACACTCTCCCCAGGTTTAGTAGGATGTGAAATTCTAACTGCTGTCGCCAAGTAACGGACTTTTCTAGGGTGGTTGTTCGTCTGGAGGAAACTGTCTTGGGGGTTGTTGGCTGATGAGACAAGGAAAATGCTACCGTCAAAGGGCCACACATCCCAAAGCAATGTCCAAAACTGCCTAGAAACCCCAGGATGGCGATCAGCAACAAATCTAGCATAAATAAAGTCCTGAGTTCTGTTAGCGGTAGGGGGGCGTTGAGCCGCGTGTTGAGTTCTGAGTGGCAAAATAAAATCAAAAATTTTTGTTGATTGCTTCTTTCTCAGTACTTATCTAGTGCGGAACAATAAGTTAAGTTTTGAACTTTGTCAAAAGACAAGTCGTAAAACTTGGCGATCGCATGACGTTTTTACAGTCAACTGCTAGGGATAATCACATGAGAAAATGGATTTGGGTAATGCTAGTGGTATTGGTAGCAGTTGCCGTAGTGGGTAGTAGAGGTACTGCACTCAACAAATTTTTTCAGCAACCTACCTCACCAACCATTGTTGAGCGGATTCCAGCCGAAAAACTCCAACCAAAGGCACAGTCTCAGACAGTTAGTACCCTAAAAGTCTCTGTTGGCAAGTTGTTAGCCCACGTTCAAAAGTTAAATTATCCGCGTTATACAATAACAGAGCGATCGCGTTCTCGTGCTTATATCACAACTGAACTAAAAAAATTAGGCTGGAAACCCAAGCTAGAAAAGTTCTCTAACGGTGTTAATATCTTTGCCGAACGCCCAGGAACGGACATTGCAGCAAAAGCAATTCTTGTTGCAGCTCATTACGATACTGTTGCTTCCTCACCAGGCGCAGATGATAACGCCACTGGTGTTGCTGTCACACTGGAAATTGCCCGACTTCTGGGTGCAAGTCGAACATCACGGACATTGCAGCTAGCTTTTTTTGATCAAGAAGAAACAGGGCTTCTGGGTAGTAAAGCTTTTGTATCCAATTCTGCACGCTTGCAAAAAATCGGCGGAGTTATTGTTATGGATATGGTAGGTTATGCTTGTTACTCTGTTGGATGTCAGCAATATCCTAAAGGGTTGCCAGTTAACCCACCCAGCAATAAGGGGGATTTTTTAGTCGTGGTTGGGGATGCTGAACATTTACCTTTATTGAGTGTTTTTCAAAACTCATCAATGATTTTTCCTACTGCTTTTAGTAAGGAGAGAAAAGGCAGTCTACCATCAGTACTGACACTACCAATTCCCCTAAAAGGTTTACTAGCACCTGACACTTTACGTAGCGATCATGCACCTTTTTGGTATCAAGGAGTAGGTGCTGTATTAGTAACAGATACTGCTAATCTGCGTACACCTTATTACCATAAACCCAGTGATATTCCCGCAAATATCGAGCGTTCTTTCTTCACAGGAGCCGCTCAAATTGTTGTAAATGCTACCGCTAAATTATTAGATAAAAGCGAAACTTTCAACTGAACTTCTCCCTGTACAACTGAACCGTATTGAATTATAAAATTTCGATTTGCAATACCTGTACTTCTTCTTGAGAATCAATTAAAGTTTTACCCATTGGTAAAATAGCCAAAGCATTAGTTTGAGCTAAATTAATTAAATTACCAGAACTTTGACTACTACCAGCTTGGTGAAATTCATAAACTCCATCAATTAAATGCAAGCTACCCCAAATATAGGTTTCGCGCTTGCCATCTAATCGCAACTGATCACGCCATCGCGTTTTGACAAACTTCGGTTTCCAACCTCCAGCCAGTCCCGACAGCTTTTTAATTGCTGGTTGCACAAACCGCCAGAAAGTCACCAAGACAGCAGCCGGGTTTCCTGGTAAACCAAAGTAAAGTGGTGAGTGTGAATTTGGGAAGGTAGCAACAGTCAGAGGTTTTCCCGGCCTCATCTTTACAGCACAAATGTGAGTTTTAGCACCTAGCGTCTCCAAAATCTTGTCAATATAGTCATAATCACCCACAGAAACACCACCGGAAGATATCACTAAATCAGCATTAGCTACAGCTTGAGTGATTGTTTGCTCAAGGTCAACAAGCTCATCTTTCACAATACCTAACATTAACGGTTCTGCCCCACATTCCTTAACCAAAGTTGCTAGGGCATACTGGTTAGAATCCACAATTTGACCAGGTTGCAGTGGTTGTTCAAGCGTTGTCAACTCATCACCTGTCGAAAAAATCGCCACACGCGGACGGCGATAAACTCTTAATTGTGGACACTGTGCTGCTGCCAACACAGCAATTTCTGGGGCATTTAACTTGATTCCTGCTGGTATTAGTGGTGTTCCAGCTTTGTAGAAAGATGCTTGATGTCTGA
This sequence comes from Desmonostoc vinosum, assembly GCF_059505385.1. Classification (NCBI taxonomy): domain Bacteria; kingdom Bacillati; phylum Cyanobacteriota; class Cyanophyceae; order Nostocales; family Nostocaceae; genus Desmonostoc; species Desmonostoc vinosum. The sequence goes on along the minus strand of NZ_JCACKM010000087.1, from coordinate 25,210 downwards.
CGAATTCTTGAGGTTTTGGCGTTGTGAGGATGAAAACGTTGTTGTCTTCCCGGCGAGTCTTTTCTTGCATTACCACAGTATCAGCGCCTGGAGGGATCACTGCACCTGTAAAAATTCGTGCTGCTTGTCCTGGTTGAATAGTGGAATTGGGTTGAGAACCAGCAGGAATTTCTGTGACAATTTCTAAAACAGCTGGCTGTTCAAGGCTGGAGTGCTGCACATCTTCATAACGAACTGCATAGCCATCCATTGCGGAATTATCCCAATGAGGAAAATCTAGCAAACTAGTAACAGGTGTTGCCAAAATGCGTCCATGCGCTGCCAATAAATCTACAATCTCTGTATCCTGCTGATTATCTAATGGCTGCACCAAGTTTAAAATTATTGCTTCTGCATCGCTGACTGAGTGCATTGCGATCGCCTCCGATTTATTTGTATTTTTGAGGACTACCCAGGATGACACCTGTAGCTTCCCAAATCCCAATCACAACAATCATTCCTATACTATATTGCTAGGAGCGATCGCTCCTAGCAACAGGTGACAAACCAATAGTTCTGATTGTCAGCAGCGATCGCATAACTCATTACCTTAATATAAAAAACAGGAGAAATCACAGCAGTTCCCAGTTACGAGTCGTGATGCGTAAAGCCCCCGTGTTTCCAACCGTGGGATATAAGCGAACAGGATAAATAAATTTATCCGTGATGTGGATCGTTAATATACTCTAATACTTTCTGAGTACTAACCTTGCCAGTAGTATCAAATATATATGAATGCGTCCAAAGAGAAGGAAGTTTGATTAATTCTGGAAATTCTTGTCTTAAATATCTAGATGAACGTCCTTTAAATGCCTTGACTACCTGAGATATTGAATGATGCGGATCGTATTCAACCAACAAATGAACGTGGTCTGGTGCAATTTCTAAGGCTTTGATAATCCATTTATTGTCATGAGCAACAGATTGGAATATTTCAATGCATCGGAGTTTTAAAGATTCATTATTAGCAAATATTCTTCTGCGCCGACATGGTATCCAGACCAAGTGAACAGTAGCCAAGCCAATTGCGTGATTGTAATGATTATATACAGTTTTCATGTAGATGAGTGTTGATTATCTACATGAAAAATGGTATCATAACCACATGAAAACACTGAAGTTCAAGCTATATCAACACAAACAAAATAGACACCTCAAGCGGTCAATTAACGCTGCTGGGGTTATCTATAACTATTGCATTGCCCTTCATAAGCGGTATTACCGGATGTGGGGCAAGCATTTAAATTGTGCAAAACTTCAGGCTCACATTGCCAAATTGCGGAAGAAAAACCAATTTTGGCAATCGGTAGGTTCTCAAGCAGTACAGGACATTTGTCAACGTATTGAAAAAGCATACCAATTGTTTTTTAAACACAATAACAAGGGAGTTAGACCACCAGGATTCAAGAAAGTTAAAAAGTACAAATCGTTCACTCTCAAGCAAGCAGGATATAAGTTTTTAGGTGGCAATAGGGTCAAAATTGGAAATCGGGTTTATCAATATTGGAAGTCAAGAGAAATAGAGGGAACAGTCAAAACTCTGACCATTAAACGCACTCCATTGGGTGAATTGTTTATGGTTGTGGTGGTTGACAATGTAATTAACCCACAAGTCAAATTCACGACTAGTAAGATAGCGGGGTTTGATTTTGGGCTTAAGACGTTTCTCACCTGCTCAGACGGATCTAAAATTGAGTCACCCCAGTTTTTTAAACAGTCACTTAATGGCTTAAAAAAAGCAAGTCGTCAGCATTCACTGAAGCTAAAAGGTTCAATGAGCCAAGAACGGGCGAGAAAGAATTTGGTACGCAAATATGAAAACGTTGCTAGCCGAAGGCGTGATTGGTTTTGGAAACTGGCCCATGAACTTACCTCAAGGTTTGATGTGTTGTGCTTTGAGACACTTAATCTCAAAGGAATGCATCGTCTTTGGGGACGCAAGGTTTCAGATTTAGCCTTTGGTGAGTTTCTACAAATTCTAGAATGGGTTGCCAAGAAGAAACATAAACAAGTGGTATTCGTGGATCAGTGGTATCCATCTACTAAGACTTGTTCTAGTTGCGGTCATGTTTTAGAAAGTTTAGATTTGTCCATTAGAGAGTGGCGTTGCCCGTCCTGTCAATCAGTTAATGGAAGGGATGAGAACGCTAGTCGCAATATTTGTGCAGTCGGGGCATCGACTGTTAGGTTAGGTGAAAAACGCGGTCTTGAGGGAAACCCTCAAAGAGCGATTTTGAACCCGTAGGGTGATGTCAGTCGGGCTATGCCTGCAATTGCTGTTTGAGCCTAGAATCCCCCGAATTTAACGAAGTGGATTCGGGGGAGTATGTCAAATGAGATACTCTCCAGCCCCTAACCCCTAGCTAGTATGACTATCGAACGAGTAAGCGAAAAACACTACCCCAAGGCTGAACTTGGACGGCGAGGTATGGCTTTGGGGCTTGATTTCCTCGTTGCTTGGTTAATCAGTTCTGTACTCGGTAGCGGCAATCCCGGCATTCAATTTGCTCAAATCCTGGTTTTTGCGATCGCTTGGCTGATTTTGCGGGTGTTGGTAGTCTACAACAATCAAGGACAAAGTTTAGGACGTTGGGCATTCGATTTAAAAGTGCTAGAAGTTGAAGATGGGCGAATAGTTAGCAGAATTCCAGAAGTACAGGCACTCTTAAAACGAGAGGCGATCGTTGGCTTGGGTGCCCTTCTAGTTTCTATTGTTCTAGGCAACATTAGAGCTAATCCCACTGCTATACTGCTAGTACTTCCTCTAGCAATCGATTGTGGGGCAGCCTTCTCTGATACCCAGATGCGGCAGGCTTTGCACGATCGCTATGCTAAAACTTTTATAGTTTCGTCGCGTCGTGGCTATTCCCTGGATATCAAATTCAAGAGACTAGTTGCAAATGTACGGCGTAATGTGAGAAGATAGTCATTTGTGTTAATTCTCTCCAGGCGTTACTTTTTGTAAGATTATGGCTAAGAGTAAAGGTGTCCGCATCATCGTGACACTAGAATGTACTGAATGTCGTACTAACCCCGACAAACGTTCTCGAGGTGTATCGCGTTATACCACCATGAAGAACCGTCGCAACACCACCAATCGGCTAGAACTGAAAAAGTTCTGCACCCACTGCAATAAACATACCGTTCACAAGGAAATTAAATAAACGACCATGAGCTATTACCGCCGTCGCCTGTCTCCGATTAAGCCTGGAGAACCAATTGATTACAAAGATGTTGATTTGTTGCGTAAGTTTGTCACCGAACGTGGCAAAATATTACCCCGGCGGATTACTGGACTGACATGTCAACAACAACGAGACTTAACATTAGCGATTAAACGTGCGCGGATTGTGGCTTTGTTGCCATTTATCAATGCGGAAGGCTAAAAAAGCTATGGGTCAAGAGTCAAGAGGTAATAAACTAATGTGCGTCTAAGTTGCACATTCTTTGGTTAAGACTGTCATTTAGTTATTTGTCCTTTGTAAGTACAAATGACAAGTAACGACCAAATAAAGTAAGTATGCAATTTAGATGTGTTTTAGCTTACCTAGACTCTCGACTTTAGATTAAACTATTTAAACTGTTTATCATAATAGAGTGCGAGAGTTGTGGAGAAGGGGACGCTAGTTGAATTTAGGGTTCAAGGCGATCGCCGTCTGGGTGTGGTAGATCGTCCAGACGGTAAAACCCGCTGGTTTGTGGTAGATGAACGTGGTCAATCCCACAGCCTCGCGCCTCGGCAAATCACTTACACGGTTAACGGACAAACCTACAAGCCGTCAGAGATTGCCTCTTTTTTGGAACAAGTTCAGCCTTATCTCGATCCATCAAGCTTAGAAGTAGCTTGGGAGTTATTGGTTGAGGATGGGGAAACAGTTACCCCAAGCCAAATGGCAAATCTGCTGTTTTCAGAATCAGAGGCACCTTATTGTTACGCTGCCCATTGCTTGTTATCAGACGATAAACTCTATTTCAAGCAAAAAGGAGAAGCATACGAAACCCGAACCGCTGCTCAAGTAGCAGAACGTAAGCACCAAATCGAAGTAGAAGCGCTTAAAGCTAAGGGACAGCAAGAATTTTTAGCTCGCGTAGAACAGGCGCTCAAAGGTGAAGCAGTAGAATGGCAGCGCCACGATCGCCAGCGTCTAGAAGGATTGGAAAAATATGCAGCACTAATTGCTGATACCGTGCGGACGGGAGTAACTTACGATACCCTATCTCGTGCTTATCCCCCTCCAGCATCAGTCTTGGAAACTATGACCATGCTAGGACGCCCCGCAACTCCCCAAGGAGCCTTTGCGCTTTTAGTAGACTTGGGTTGGTGGAGTCCTCATGAAAACTTGTTCCTGCGTCGTTCATCAATTCCGATTCAGTTCCCAAACAAGGTATTAGAAGTGGCGCAGCAGCGTTTGGATTTTCCACCGACTGACTTAGATACAAATCGCCTAGATTTGTCTTATCTCAAGGTCTACACAATTGATGATGAAAGTACCACAGAAATTGATGATGGCCTGAGCTGGGAATTACTTGCCGATGGACGAGAACAATTGTGGGTGCATATTGCCGATCCTACCCGTTGGTTAGTTCCAGAAGATGAACTTGACTTAGAAGCGAGAAAACGGGGGAGTACAGTTTACTTACCTACAGGGATGGTACCTATGTTCCCTGAAGTATTAGCAACTGGGCCAATGAGTTTGGTACAGGGACAAATTTGTTGCGCTCTCAGTTTTGGGATAGTCTTAAATTCCACCGGAGCAGTAGAAGACTATAGCATTCATCCCAGCTTTATCAAACCGACATACCGCCTCACCTACGAAGATGTCGATGAAATGCTGGAATTAGGTGTGCAAGCCGAACCAGAAATAGAAGCGATCGCCACCTGGGCACAGCGGCGCAAAACTTGGCGATATGCTCAAGGAGCAATCAGCATCAACATGCCCGAAGCCACGATCAAAGTCAAAGGTGACGAGATTAACATCGATATTTTAGATGACTCACCTTCGCGGCAGCTAGTAGCAGAAATGATGATTTTAGCTGGTGAAGTCGCAGCTCGCTACGGTCAGACACACAACATACCCCTGCCTTTTCGCGGTCAACCGCAGCCAGAATTACCTCCAGATGAAGAACTACTCCAGCTACCAGCCGGATTCGTTCGTGCCTGTGCCATGCGGCGTTGTATGCCCAAGAGTGAGATGAGCATCACACCTTTGCGTCATGCTGGTTTAGGTTTAAATACTTATACTCAAGCAACTTCGCCCATCCGCCGTTACAGCGACTTGCTGACTCACTTTCAACTGAAAGCTCATTTGCGCGGTGAAGTTCTGCCATTTTCCGCAGAACAACTCAAAGAAGTGATGATGACTGTCAGCACCATTACCCAAGAGGTAATCATGGTAGAACGGCAAACCAACAGATATTGGGCATTAGAGTATCTGCGTCGTCATCCAGAACAAGTTTGGCACGTCACAGTATTGATGTGGTTACGAGAAGATAGCAACTTGGCGCTCATTCTTTTAGAAGATTTGGGCTTACAGTTGCCCATGTCTTTTAGACGTTCTATCGGATTAGGTGAACAGCTATTAGTGAAAGTTAGCCACGCTGATCCTCAAAAAGATTTGATTCAATTTCAGGAAATAGTTTATCAAGAAGCTCAGTCAGCAGTGAATTAATTTCAGTAGTGCGAGTATTACCCCATAGTTAAAACTAGGCGATTAACTTAATCTTTAATGGCATCTTTTTGTTGCTGCTTTTGTTTGTAACGCAAAGCTATACCAATGCCAGCAGCTGTCAATGAACCCATGATAGTCAGCGGTTCGGGAACAGGTTCAGAATCCGATAGAGGTGTGAGGAGATAGGCATGATATTGACCATTTAATATCCCCATACCCACAATTTGCCCTTTATTATTTATATCTGCTGCATCCTCTAGTTCCCAACCCGAATTATTAACTATTAAATTATTCAGATCTTTTAATTGACCATCCCACAAAAAAGCATGGCGCCCTCCAGTTAGAAGAGAATTTTCAGAAATACTTGAGTAACCAACGACTTGACCTAAGTCATTAATAGCTGTAGCTATACTATAAGTATTTTGATTCTCACCAAGAATTCCTAAACCCAATACCTCACCATCAGACCACAATACAGCTTTATCATCTGAAAATCCAACCACCTGACCTTTGTTATTAATATCACTACCAGCACTCTCCAATGACTCATTAAGTGCAGGGAGTTCGATTACTTGATCTGAAGTTAATACAACAGCATGATACTCATAAATAGGGGATTTAATAAGAGCAAAAGAAGTACCAACAATTTGACCGAGATTGTTAATTTCTGAAGGGGAAAAAGATGGGTTTTTAGGAGAATTCAAACCTGTTTTGATCCCGTCTTTCCACAACCAACCTAAATATTGCTCTTCACCTAACGAGTTGGTAGTGATTGCAACACCAACTACCTGACCTAAATCGTTAATTGCCTGTGCCCTGTTGAAATTAGTGATACCGTTAAAGGAGCCTAAATCAGTAACCGTATTTTGATTACCTAAAAGAGGATGATATTGTCCATTTAAGTCTATCCGACCACCTACCATCTGACCACTATTATTAATATCACTGACAAAACCCCTATAGGCAAATAGTTCAGATTTTTTTGGTAAATTTTGTACTGAGATAAACCAAATTACTAATTCTAAAATTTTGGACTTTTAGAAACGGATCAGCGCAAGTTTATTTGACGATCGCACCTAGCCGTAACCTTGACAAATATAGCGGATATGCGATCGCCAGTCATCATCTCAGTATGCAACTGTGAACCAAAAGCTGTACGCTAGAGGCTAGAACTGCCAAAAGACTATGACACATGCAGAAATCACAGCAACACTGACAGAACTATTTGGTACAACAGTACAAGCGATCGCTCCTGAAGCGTGGCAAGTGGACACTCCGACTTTTCGGTTGTTAGTGCTGCTTTCCGAAGATAATAGCTGGTTACGTATTTTACTGCCGATTGTGCCAATACAAGAAGCCCAATCATATTTACCAGAGTTCCTAGAAGCCAACTTTGATGACACTCAAGAGGTACGCTACGCTTTGTATGAAGGAGTAATTTGGGGAGTATTTCAACATAACAGTACTACCTTAACGCCGGAAGATTTTTCTAGTGCGATCAATCGATTAATCTCTCTGCATGAAGCTGGGTTAGATGAAGTTTTTAATAAACTAATTGAAAGCCGTATTCGACAGATTATTCAAGCAGCAAAACAGCAAGGACAATCCCTACAAGCTACCATGCAAAATCTAGAACGGTTTTATGCAGAGGGGTTAATGGGTGAAATTGACCAAACAACAGAAGCACGGGAACAAGTACTAGCTGCTTGGCAGCGTCAGTTAAAACGCTTATGGAATGAGTCGTAATTCGTAATTCGTAATTCGTAATTGGAAATAGCAAGAGATTTTCATTAGTTGTTTTGAATTTTTTTAATATGGATATCATTAAAATCCTCAAAGAGGACTATCAAAGATTTCCTATCAACCAAACTTATAGTATCTACGCTCCAGATGTCTATTTTCAAGACCCATTAAATAAGTTTCGTGGCGTTGAACGCTATAAACAAATGATTGGTTTTATCCAGACTTGGTTTATCGAACCCAAGATGGATTTACACAACATTCAACGCTTGCAAGACACAATTAAAACAGAGTGGACACTTAGTTGGAATACTCCCGTGCCTTGGAAACCACGTATCTCTATCCCCGGCTGGAGTGAATTAGGTCTCAACTCAGAGAATTTAATTATCTCTCACATTGATTACTGGAATTGTTCGCGTTTAGACGTGCTAAAACAACATTTCTCTTCCTCAAATAATTACAGTAGGGAACAGGGGTAAGGTGTAGTAGAAATCTTTTCCGTTACATAAAGCCTACCCAAAGTTACCCATTGCTGGAAATATCTACTCTGGGCTTCGTTTATTTCCTGCTTCATTCTGGTAGTGTCGGCACTATCCAGTCCACAGGCTAACTTAGTTGCAGTTCTCAACCCTGCTTTTGGGTTAAACATACCGGATGAAAACACATTTTTTTGCCCCTACACCCACGCCCATTGCAGGCTTGATCATGACCAAGAAGACGCGGAGACAGGGGGAAGGGGAGACGCGGAGCGCGACCCTTCTTAAGATCGAAGCACTGATCACAAGCCCCCGACTTTAGTCGTGGAGACAAAAAATCGATTCCTTACTTGAATCCCCTAGCTGTCTTCTATGGGGTCTCCCCGCGTCTTTGCGTCAGAACGTCTCCGTGCCTTCTTCAACAATAGGGTATGAACTACCTGCTCGGAACTTCCAAACTCGTGATAGACTGTCGCATGACTACAACCCCAGCCGCTTTTATTTCTTCCCCTGCCCCGCTGACTGAGTGTACCCTTCTCCTTTGGAGAGGGATATTGCTACGCGTAGCGTCTTTGACAAGAGAAGTCGAAGTGCTGCTCACTGCTGATTTTGGTCAACTTCGTGGTTAAAATTAACTACTTAGCTCGTATTTAGGAAAATTTTTTATGGCTATTTTAGATTCCAAAGGTCGCTTGTTCGGTAAAATCAACCTCCTCGATTTAGGTGCTGGACTGGTAATTTTGCTAGTTATATTTGGCATCTTTGTCTTCCCTGGAACTTCCGGTTCAGTCGCCCAAATTGGGGTAAAAACAGTACCAATGGAGGTAGATTTAGTTGTTCGTGGTTTGAATGTCCGCGATCCGGAAAAATTATTAAACAATGAATTAAAGAAAGGCCAAAAAACTAATGTGATTGTCCGCGGTCAACCATACGGACAGATTGAAATTAAATCTATTCAAACGCTACCCAGAAAAGTAAACGTTTTTCAACCCGATGGTACTGTTAAAGAGTTGCCAGATCCAAAAACTAATAATTTTAGTACAGATATGATTTTAACTCTAGATGGTAAAGCTCAAGTGACGGCAAATGGCCCTGTTTTGGGTAACAATAAAGTGAAAATTGGAATGCCTTTTGAGTTGGAAGGCTTTAATTACAACTTTAATGCTTCTGTTATTGATATTAGATTGAAAGACAAATAGGGGAATGGGGAAAACTTCACCACGGGGCGTAAAGCCTACGGTATAGCTTCGCTTAGAGCGTAGCCCAAGCCGGGTTTTTAACCTTTACCTTTTTTCTTAAACCTGCCCCTACCTGGACTGTTCTTAAAACCAACGCGCCTAACCTTTTATCTCTAAACTTTGAGCGATCGCCACGCTACTATCTAAGAACTTGTTGGCTTTGAGAATTTTATAGAGATAAATATCTTTCTCTAGTAAGCAGGCGTGTCCGCTGTGGGGCAATATCACTACCTGGGCATTGGGTAGAATGTTTGCTATCCGCTGGACTTCGGTTATGGAGGGTAAAAGCCGATCGCTACCACCAGCAATCAGCAAAACTGGTTGAGTCAAGCGACGCAACTGTTGTTCAGTCACATCAAACTCTCTTAACAAAGCCAATCGCCAGAGAACAGTGGCAGCTGGTACAGAACGCATGGTTTTTAATAGTTCATGGCGATCGCTTCTAGAGATGCGTGGTAAAGATGCAATGAATGGCAATAATCCCAAGGCTGAGACATCATATAAGCATTCTGGTACCAAATAAGTTAATAGAGATGCCCAATTTAACCAAGGACGCAGATGAAAAGCCGAAGCTGGGTTAATGAGGATAATTCGTTGAAATAATTGCGGCGCTTGAGTTGCCACTTTCATCGCCAAGCAAGCCCCAAAGGACTCACCACATAAATAAATTGTTCTTTGAGAACTTTTTTCTAATTCGGTATGAATTAAATCTAAAACATTTTTTGTTAGCACGTTCCAGGAGGTGAGGTCTTTGCGTGGTATTGCTAAACAGCGGACATCAAAGCCAACTTCTAGTCCAGCAGTTTGCGATCGCAATAGTTGACCTGTTCCATCCATTCCTGGCAAATATACAAACAGCGGATACTCTGGTTGTACTCGTTTAGGAGTAAGGAAACACGGGTTTAGCTCAACTTCTGGCATTGTAAAATTTAAATTTTCTTATTGATGTTATAAACTTTCCTGAATGTAAATCCCATACTTTTACGTTTTAGATCACACGAGGATGAAAGCGCAACAAGCAAGGAAATATCTGATAGAATCATAACGTGAGTAGTGATAACCACGTTAAAAATAGCTAAAATTGCCAACGATTGTTGACTTGAAATCAAGCAATACAGCAATCAAATCTTTCAAGACAAAAACTCAGCCAAAGCGGGCTTTGATTTCATGTCAAAAGCTTTTAGTAACAGCCTTGATGCAATAAATTACTAATTTCATTGTGACAATGTTCCATTAGTTCAGTTACAACAATTTTGGCTTGTTTACCATGATATTGTTTTTGATGTTGGGGCGTAATCCAGTAGGGATTGCCGATTAATACGGCAACCCGACGATAAATTACTAGGGGATGCCAACCAGATTGATTAAATAAAGGTTCTGACGGGTCAAATAAACTCAAAATTCGTAATGGAAAACCAGGTGTGTTCATTTCTTCTAAAGAGGCGATCGCGATCGGCAAAACTGCTAAATCCTTCACATTAGCTCGCAATGCTAGGTGAGCAAATCCTCGCTGAAACTCGCCTAAGCAATTTGGCTGAGTAAATTTTACCATCGGTTCAGTTCCTTCAGGAAATACTCCTACCATCTGCTTCGACTGCAATAGTCGCTGAGATTGCATGAAAAAGCTTTGCTGGCGATTTTGGGTTTCCTCCAAGGGAAAACACCCTAATTGACCTGTGACAATCTCTCGCATGATTGGTACTTGTCCCATGTAGTGATGGCAAGCAAACCGAATCGGGCTTGATAGCGCCTCCATTAAAATTAAGGCGTCCATAAAGCTGCGATGATTGCTGACTACCAAAACGCTCGCATCCCGAGGAATACGATCCTCATAATAGCGAAACATTTGTGTTGAGAGTCCCGCTAAAAACCAGTGAGAAATCTCTAAAGAGCTATTTAGACTCATACCTAATTAAATATATTTTTAGGAAAATAACGTAGCTTATCTTGACTTAATTTTTACATTTCTTTACCAATACTACGACCGTCTTAAGATAGAAATGTCTAAACCATAGAGCAGATCAAGCAATTCAAAATTAAAAGAGGAGGAAATTATAGTTCCATTAAGCACCTTGGCAAGCTACTATCAACATTATTCGGTAACACCAAAGCTGATATTTTCCGACTTATGGATGATGTATTTGCCATTAGAAGATGTGCTATAAAAAGCCTTCAAAGGAATTATTATTCACTAGTTTTCGTTTTTTATGCATAAAATAGCTGGTTTTATACATATCACGAAAAAATCCTTTACCATAGAAATTTGCTAATATTAAGATGCTGTTTGAAAAAATAGGAGTAATGTTATATAATTACGTGGTTTTTCCAACATAAGTAAATTAAAAAACGTTTTAATAATTTGTTTTTTATTGTCGATGAATCTAGTGAATCAAACAAAAAAGACATTTGCACTGACAACACCCCTATATTATGTAAACGATGTCCCTCATATAGGCAGTGCTTATACAACACTAGCCGCAGATGTTGTGGCGCGTTTTCAGAGACTGTTGGGACATAATGTACTGCTGATTACTGGTACAGACGAGCATGGGCAAAAAATTCAGCGTTCAGCCGAGAGTTTAGGGAAAGCACCACAAGATTTCTGTGATGAAATTGTGCCTAGCTTTGTGAGCCTATGGCAGTTGCTCAATATTAAATATGATCGCTTTAGTCGGACGACTGCACCGCGTCATGAAGCGATCGTCAGAGAATTCTTCGAGCGGGTGTGGCAAGCTGGTGACATCTACCAGGGACAACAAAAAGGTTGGTATTGCGTATCCTGTGAAGAATTTAAAGAAGAAAGAGAATTGCTAGAAGGAAACTACTGTCCCATCCATACGAATAAACAAGTCGAGTGGCGAGACGAGCAGAACTATTTTTTCCGTTTATCCAAATACCAAACCCAACTGCAAGAGCTTTATCAATCTCAACCAGATTTCATTCAACCAGAGAGTCGGCGAAATGAAGTCCTAAACTTTGTCAATCAGGGTTTACAAGACTTTTCTATTTCGCGAGTCAATGTCGATTGGGGTTTTCCTGTTCCTAGAGATCCAAAACATACTCTCTATGTCTGGTTTGATGCCTTGCTAGGTTATGTCACAGCATTGCTAGAACCAGATGCAGAGCCTACTTTAGCAAATGCCCTAACTACATGGTGGCCGATTAACCTGCACCTCATTGGTAAAGATATTCTACGCTTCCATGCAGTTTACTGGCCAGCGATGCTATTGTCAGCTGGTTTACCCTTGCCAGAGAAAGTATTTGGGCATGGCTTTTTGACCAAAAATGGTCAGAAAATGGGGAAAACTCTGGGTAATACTCTTGATCCCGTAGCACTCGTCCAACGCTACGGTAGTGACGCCGTTCGTTATTACTTCCTTAAGGAAATCGAATTTGGCAAGGATGGAGATTTTAATGAAGTTAGGTTCATTAATGTTCTGAATGCAGATTTGGCGAATGATTTAGGCAATTTGCTCAATCGAACTCTGAACATGGTGAAGAAATACTGTGTGGGTAGTGTACCATCAATTGCCTATGAGGTAATTTCCCAAGATAACCCTCTTAAAGCAATTGGCTTATGTCTGGGGGAGCAGGTAAAACAAGCCTATGAGGCGCTAGCTTTCAATCAAGCCTGCGAGGCTGTCCTTTTGCTTGTACAAGCCAGCAACAAGTTTATTGATGAACAAGCTCCTTGGTCATTATATAAACAAGGACAGCAACAGGCAACCGAAGAATTGCTATATGCAGTTCTAGAATCAGTTAGACTAGCAGCTTATCTCCTATCCCCAATTATTCCGAATATCAGCAGCGAAATTTATCAGCAGCTAGGCTTCGGAATAGATTTTAACGATCAGATACAAAGTTCAATTACCGCACCTTTTGCTATTCATGCGACGTGGGGAGTACTATCCAGTAAACAACAACTGGGAACACCCCAACCCATTTTTAAACGCATAGAACCCTTGCAAAACGATTAGTACGACTCTAACTTTGATTTTGTTCAATTTCTAATTGTTTCAAAAAATTTATCGGGGCTTAACTTCAGCTTAGTCCCATAAGTTTATCATAAACCGCTCCAAGTAGCACATAAAAATCGATAATTTGTATCAAAAATAACAGGATAAGAACTGAGGTATGACAACAATGTTGAATAATTTGGAAAACGACTCGATATTTACGCCAGAACAAGTTTTGGAAAATCGGGGTCGTGTAGCCATATTTATTGATGGCTCAAATTTGTTTTATGCTGCGCTACAACTAGGAATCGAAATTGATTACACAAAGTTATTATGTCGATTAACTGGGGGATCAAGGCTATTGCGAGCTTTCTTCTACACTGGTGTAGACAGAACAAATGAGAAACAACAGGGTTTTTTGTTGTGGATGCGTCGCAATGGCTATCGAGTGATTGCTAAGGATTTAGTACAGCTACCGGATGGTTCTAAAAAAGCCAATTTAGATGTAGAAATTGCTGTTGATATGATGGCTTTAGTAGACTCTTATGATACCGCAGTTTTAGTTAGTGGTGACGGGGATCTAGCATATGCAGTGAATTCCGTTAGCTATCGGGGTGTGCGGGTAGAGGTTGTGAGTTTGCGTTCGATGACAAGCGACAGCTTAATTAATGTTAGCGATCGCTACATTGATTTAGAAGCCATCAAAGAAGATATTCAAAAAACTCCCCGTCAAAGCTATCCATATCGACCATTATCTAGCATGGGTTTTTTGGAAGATCCCAGAGAAGCTGATGGACACTTAGAAATTCAGGATTCTTAAAAATTCAAGGTGAGATTCAAAATGCCTAGACGATAAGCTTTTCGCTAATTTTGAATAGTAGATTTATTTCCGCTGTTATGTACTAGATGCTAGTATTTTTTACTTAGTACTTAGCACTCAAGACTCATAACTTTTTCAAGTTAGGAAGAATGCAAGAAAAAGCTCCAAAAAAACAGGGGGGAAGTCAAATAAACTCCCCCCGCTTCTATTTATTTAACTCTCGAATTTATTTACAACCGAAAATAAATTGGTACAGTTTACCTTGGCTTTTGTTGTTAGTAATTAGTTTGGTTGCTTGTGGAAGTAAATCTTCCACAAATTCTCAAAAAAATGCTTCGGGTTCATCTGATCAAGAGAGTAACTTGACTTTCTTTGGTGTTGCCTTAGAGCAGTTTGATGAAGTGGGACGACCGATTTGGAAAGTGAATGCTAAAACAGCAAAATACACCAAAGAAAAACAAATTGGTCAAGCCAAAAGTCCTTATGGTGAACTATACCAAGATGGCAAAGTAGTTTACCAAATCACAGCAGAACAAGCAGATATTGAACAAGATGGCAAACAACTATTTTTAAAAGGAAAAATCCTCGCCACAGACCCAACTAATGGCATTGTGTTACGAGGTAATGAATTAGAATGGCGTCCCAAAGAAGATTTGCTGATTGTTCGCAACCAGCTAAACGGCACCCACAAGCAACTGCAAGCAATAGCTCAAGAAGCGCGAGTGAAAACCCGCGAACAACGCATAGAATTTTCTGGGGGAGTTGTAGCCAACTCTGCTGATCCCCAATTGCAAATGCGAACCGAGCATTTGATCTGGAAAATTAAAGAAGAAAAATTAATTGGCGATCACCCCTTACAAATTGACCGCTATAAAAACAATCAAATTACCGATCGTGGTAGGGGAAATACGGCTGAAGTTAACTTAAAAACAAAAATTGCCACTGTCAAACAAAATGCCCGACTAGATTTACTAGACCCACCAATGCAAATAACTAGTAACTCTATAAACTGGAATATGAACGCCGAAACTGTGACAACAAACTCACCCATACGAGTGTTTCACCGTGCCGAAAATGTTACCGTAACTGCTAATCAAGGCACAATGAAAATCCCCCAAAAAACAGTTTATTTAACAGGTAACGTCAATGGGATCGGGCAACGTCGTCAATCTTTGAGATCCAACATATTAACTTGGTATCTTGACAAAAAATTAGTAGAAGCTCAAGGTAATGTAGTTTATAGACAAGCTGACCCAGTATTGACATTTACTGGTGAAAAAGCAGTTGGTAATATTCAAACGGAAAACATGGTTGTTAGTGGTGGTGGGAATCCTGGCACTAGAGTAGTTACGGAAATTATTCCCAAAGAACAATTTAAGAATCAATAGAAACCCACTTCAGTTTTGGGCGAATAGAATTCGCTGCTACACAGGCGAAGTCCACCTTCGTGGACTAACCAAAAACTATGTTTTTCAAACCCACCTCCGTGGGTTTTGTTTGTGTAGCCAAGCCAGTGCGTTGCGCGGGTTAAGAGCGTTGAAGCAACTGGCGCGCGATTTCTAATCGCTTTACAAACATCCTATCAATACAAAATTTCATTACGATTGGTTGCACCCAGCAAAGGTACAGAGTTGATAGCTGAGTGAGGAGTGAGGGTGGTAGGGATTGTTGCGGGTACTTGCAACTGTTTTACTAGACGTTGGAGTAATTGATCTTGTCCAGTGCGGAAACCCCAGACGTTTGTACCACGATTGATAATCGCAAACCAAACTAAACCGCGATCGCGTGTGGGCATGACGCCAGCTAAAGCACTCACATCGCTGAGAGTACCCGTCTTAATCACTGTGGCGGGAGGAATGTGTCTAGCGTGCATTGTTCCTCGATGATCAAAACCCGACATTGGAAACAAGTCAGCTATATTTAGTTGATATGTGGTTGCTTCTCGTTGAATGGCCATCAACATCGCACAAGCAGCTCTTGGAGAAATGCGATTTGCTTGGCCTAATCCAGAACCATTGATTAATTGGATTTCCGACTCTGGCACTTGTGCTAGCTTTGCAGCTTTTATTTGCACTATGGACGATCCCCCTACTGACTCTGCTAGCATCTGTGCCATTTCATTATTACTAAAGACATTCATCTCTTTGATGAGTTGCCGCAAGGGTAAAGAATAGTGACGTACTAGCAAGGTTTGTTGGGGATTGGGTTGCGCGGCAAATTTGATCCCACCTGCAATTGCAATTTGGGGTTTGGGTGTCCCCTTGGGCATGATTGAATATGTGTGAGTTATGGGGCGAGTCCAAGTTTTAGAATTCAGTGCTTGCTTGAGGAATTGACCTGCTAGCAGGGGATGACGCTGGAAATTCATCGCAAAATTCCCAGAAATTACTAAATTTCCCTTTACCTGCTTGATCCCCATCTTGTTGAGAGTATTACCTAAAGCGATCGCCTCTTCCCAAACAAACATGGGATCGCCATTGCTAGTAATTACCAAATCGCCTTGCACAACACCCTTAACCACTGATCCGGTAGTACCTACCAATGTCTCAAATCGATGGTCTGGGCCCCAGGTTTTCAAAGCAACGAGGGAAGTGGCAATTTTAGTTAAAGAGGCAGCAGGTAGAGGTGTTGTACCTTGGTGATTTGCCATCAGCATTGGCCCAGATTGCATCCAAATGCCTTGACTGTCGGTTAAATTTTGCACTACTAGTTTCGATGTTACTAGCCCTTTGAGATACTGTTGTACCGTGGTAGCGCCAGTTGGATTGGGATCAGAGGCAATAACCAGGCTGGGGCTACTTTGCCAAGCTAATGCATCTAAAGCATCTAAAGGCTGGAGCTTTACCCCAGCCATTTCTAGCCAGAGCGACACCAAACCTGAACTCAACAATTCCAGCATGTTTTATTCCTCTGTGTAGCATGTAGTTAATTTTTACTTACTGTGCCAATATACAAGCTTTTTGACGGTGATCAGTATGGAGTTATGATAGCGGCTATTTTTTTGATCTGAAAAGTCAGCTGCAACATATTGTTTTCGTTACAACTTTGACAATTTTCGGATGGCGATCGCTCAGAATTGAGAATATAGCAAACTCAGAAATTTCTACTTAAATTTAGCAATTATCATAATTAGTTATACTAAGAAATTTGTAATTATAAAAAAGTTAAATATCAATTAGCAGCTAAAAGTTATTATTTTTAAATTTTACGAAAAGTCTGAGCGGAGATTTCCTCTGCTCAGACTTTCCAAGACAAATTTTGAATTTTTAATATTTGTAGTGCGGGCATCTTGCCCGCGCGAGCAAGATGCTCGCACTACTTATTTTTACTTGATGCCTTACCAGTTTCGCCATCCGCCTTTGGGTGCATCTTCATTGGTAAACTTGAGTCCTTGACCTTGCAATAAGGATTGATATTCTGTGCTGCTTGCCCAACGGTCGATTTCTCTGGCTCGCAGTACTGGAACTGGATGGGTTAATTGAGCTGTACGAGCGGCTTTGACCATTTCACCTAAATCGGTCTTGCTAATATCATCGTAGGCGCGGGCTTGGGCAACAAAGGCATCAAGATTCAGTTGTGGTGCCAGAGTAGGGGAACCACCAGCTAGTTTCATTAATACGGACATCACAACTTTGGGGTTTTGGGTTGCTAGTAATGCGGCGCGATCGCAGGTAAACTCAGCACAGCGTACCCATTCTAAAAGTTGTGTCTGGATTGCTTGGGCGATAAACGCTCCCACACTAGGCACAATTGTTGCAGCTAGTATCAACAAATTTACGGGAGTTAAATAAACGCTATGGTCACACTTGAGATGACCTAATTCATGGGCAATCACTGCTTGAATTTCCTCTGGTGTGAGGATATCAATTAAGGATGTGTGTACCACAATAAACGGCTGCTTCCCCCGCATGGCGAAAGTGTAGGCGTTGGGTGCTGGATGTTGCCGCACATACAACTGGGGAGGCTCTATATCCAAAGTTGTGCAAGCTTCTAACAAAAGCTTGTGTAAATCTGGCAGTTGTTTTTCGCCTACCAGAATACTAGAGGCAATATTTTCCACGTAGAAAACCTGCTCTGCCATTGGCCCAAGCACATTCCGTACCATCATATCTATGCCTGGTATTTGCTTGAGAGTTTTAGTAGCTTCCAAGTCTAGGGGATGACGAAACGAATCTGCTTTTAAACCAATCAGGGGGGTTTTGAGGAAGGACATGATGCAGCAAGCTATGAAAGGGAACAGGGTAAATTAAGGATTTTTGGCGTTGTGGGCAAGGTTTAAAACTTTTGCTTTTTTCGATAAAAAATGCGACTCATAGTATTAGGATGCTCAGATCAACAACCTCTCACAATTAGTATAACGATTAAGTAGGGTGGGCAACGCCCACCTAACTACTAGGTTGAAATCGATGCTGAGGGGGTGCTGTTATTGGAAGCAACTTCCGCATCTGCTGGTACATCTCCCACGCGCAGGATTCTAGCTCCCAACTGCTGCAACTTCGCATCAAATCGATCATAGCCGCGATCAAGGTGGTGTAATCCCTGAATCGTGGTTTGTCCTTCGGCTGCGAGTCCTGCTAAAACTAGTGCTGCTGATGCCCGTAAATCCGTACCCAATACTGGTGCGCCCGATAACATGGGGACACCCCGAACAAAGGCAGCATTGCCTTTAACGCGGATGTCTGCACCCAAGCGATTTAGCTCGGAGGCGTGACGCAAGCGATTTTCAAAGACAGATTCGTTAATTAGACTGTCGCCTTCCGCCAATGACAGCAAAGCCATAAATGGTGCTTGCATGTCCGTGGGGAAACCTGGATGGGGCAAGGTTTCAATATCCGTAGCCCTGAGGGTTTCTGCTGGCAAGATGCGTAAACAGTCGGGCGCTTCTTCGATGATTGGCACGCCAATTTCCCGTAGCTTGGCTAGCACTGGGATTAAATGATCCGGCAGCACTGGTGATAGTATCAGTTCTGAGCGCGTGATGGCTCCCGCCACCAAAAATGTTCCTGTTTCAATGCGATCGGGAATAATGCTGTATTCGATAGAATGCAATTTGGGGACACCGACGACGGTAATCGTACTTGTGCCTGCACCCTGAATTTTAGCTCCCATCGTGTTACAGAAATTAGCTAAATCCACTACTTCAGGTTCGCGTGCGGCGTTTTCGATGATTGTTTCGCCATCTGCTAAAGTAGCTGCCATCATCAAAGTTTCTGTGGCTCCCACACTAGGAGTGTCCAAGTAAATCTTGGCTCCTTTTAATCTGCCGACGCTACCCGGAACATAAGCATTACAAATACCATGCTCAATCTGTACCTCAGCCCCCATCGCTTGCAGTCCTCGGACATGCAAATCAACTGGTCTAGCACCAATGGCACAACCGCCTGGTAGTGGCATTTGTGCTACTCCTAGTCTTGCCAGTATTGGGCCGATGGCAAAGAAACTG
Source organism: Desmonostoc vinosum (assembly GCF_059505385.1). Lineage (NCBI taxonomy): Bacteria > Bacillati > Cyanobacteriota > Cyanophyceae > Nostocales > Nostocaceae > Desmonostoc > Desmonostoc vinosum. Next base: position 5,829 of record NZ_JCACKM010000087.1, on the reverse strand, counting down.
GCCCGCAATTGGGTAACTAGTTCGTAGGGAGCTTTGGAGGTGGTAATTTCGCTAGCATTGATATCCAAAATATCGCCTTGCCGTTTCACGCGCACACCCAAGGCTGATAAAACTTGACCCATCCGCTCTACGTCCGCTAATAAGGGAACGTTGCGGATGTGACAATCTCCCGAACACAGCAAGGCTCCAGCCATGATTACGAGTGCTGAGTTTTTGGCCCCGCTAATTTTTACATGACCTCGCAAAGGATGCCCACCCCAAACCTGCAAGACTGAGGAGTCTGCTTGAGGGGAAAATTTGGCATCTGGTAAGCCGCTAGAAGAATTAATAAGCCTACCTCCAAAAAAATTACGTATTGTCAAGGTTTAAAGTTGGTTTTGATTCTACAGTAAAGATTCAGTTTGTCCACAATTTTGCAACTACATCTTGAGTTACTCAATGTTTTTTCGGCGGAACCTGAAGCCTGAAACTAAGTATATGAATGCTTTTTAGGCATTAGCCAATTTTCATAAATGATGAAAGTAAAGCATTACCATTAGATAAAATTCAATACTCAGTGAAAGCAAGGTAACATACCTTAGCTATTAGAGACTCAGTAATTGGCAGACCAAAATCTAACCAGTATTAATAATTCCCAATTTTTTTATGGATTATGGAGGCGATCGCCAGACTTTTATTCCAAATAAACCTTGACAAATGTAAATATTTCAGCAATAATAAAAGACTGTTGTTCAATTAAGATGCCAGCGGAACTGGCGGAATTGGCAGACGCGCTAGATTCAGGTTCTAGTGCCGCAAGGCTTCCGGGTTCAAGTCCCGGGTTCCGCATAGCTATATAAAAGGGAACAGGGAACGCTTAACAAGTTCCGTGGGTTTAAGTCCCCCGGTTCAATAAACGGCAAGTTTTGTGTTGGGGTCAAATCCCCATTACAAAATCTAATTACGTTAGCGCAGCGGTAGCGAGTCCTCGAGCGTCATTACGAATTACGAATTACGAATTATTTAAATCCCCTTTTGATTACGCCCTGTTGCCCGTTCCCTCTTGCCTGTTCCCTGTTGAATATGTTGACTAGTTTACAGAATCCTTTAGTAAAGCAAATCCGCAAACTGCACTCCACAAAAGAGCGGCACAAGCAGCAGTTATTTTTGTTGGAAGGGACGCACCTGCTAGAGGAAGCTTGTGCAGTAAATTACCCGCTAGCAGTGGTATGTTGTACCCCAGAATGGCAAACAGCTCATCCGTTATTGTGGCAAGCAGCTTGTAGTCGATGCGATCGCGTTGAAATTGTCAGCGAAGAAGTTTTAGAAGCGATCGCCACTACAATACAACCAGACGGTGTTGTTGCCACAGCAAAACGAGACGAGCATCAAAGCCAAGTACCGTTTACTGGTTTAGTTCTAGCTTTGGAAACCGTACAAGACCCAGGCAACTTAGGGACAATGATTCGCACCGCCGCCGCCGCTGGTGCATCTGGATTGTGGGTGAGTGCAGACAGCGTAGATTTAGACAATCCGAAAGTTTTACGAGCGAGTGCAGGTCAGTGGTTTCGCTTAGCTACCTCGGTGAGTGAAAATTTAAAAGCTACAGTCAAACAAAGTCAACATTTCGGTATGCAAGTGGTAGCAACCATGCCTAGTGCGACTTCAACTTATTGGGAAGTCGACTGGCGAAAACCAAGTTTGATTTTACTAGGAAACGAAGGTGCGGGTTTGTCAGCAGATTTAGCTGCGATCGCGGACGAGCAAGTCAAAATTCCCCTCAGTCCTGGTGTAGAATCTTTGAACGTGGCGATCGCAGCTGCTTTGATGTTGTATGAAGCTCAGCGGCAAATAAGAGAGGATGCGGTGACGCGGTGATGTCCAACAGAGACTCTTAACGGTAAACCTTGTAGGGGCGGATTTACAAACAACCTTGGCAATTAACGAGAATACTAATAAACCCGCCCATATTTTCTTTTGGTTGGGGTTTAAATCCTCACAGATAACCTATTCCCTCTAATTTGCTTTCTCTTCTAGATATTGCTCAATATCTGCAACAGCATCTTCAAAAGCTGCCAGATCAATCTCTGTCAAATTTTCTACTAATTCCGCATCAGTAGTACCAGCGGTGTGTAAGTGTGGTGTTCCCTCGATTTCAGTAGGATGTTCTTGTAAAATATCCTCTAATTGATCGAGAGATTGTAAAAACTCATTGGCGGCAGCGTGGCGCTGTTTTTGCTGGCTTTGCTCCATAGTCTTGAGTGGGAATCTTAAATTTTAGTCGCGTAACCTGATATTGCAGTTCTAACAGCTTTAAATTTTGCACACATAACATCATTTTTGTGAGTATCTGCAAACAGCCGAGTACTACTCTATCAACTGTACACACTAAAAAGCTTGACGGCAAAATCATTAATCTCAGAAGGCGATCGCCACAGTAGTATGGCCAGTACAATTTTTACACTCACCCAACCACTCTGGCGATCGCAAGACATTGCTTCACAGGTGATTATTCTTCCTGTAAATCAATCCAAATGCTACCTTCTTCTATACGGGTAGGAAACACGGGCAGTGTCTTGGGTTGCGAAATTAACGAAAGTACCTTTCCGACGCCAGGCGGCCAAGGACACCAGGCTTGTACTTCGCCAGTACGCAAGTCAAAAGCACTACGATGTGTAGGGCAAACAATTGCTCCATCTTCTGTGATTTTGCCACCCTTAAGAGGCAACTTTAAGTGAGGACAAACATTATCCACAGCATAAAGCTGATTTTCGTGGTTCAAAAGCAAGATATTCCGCTTGCCAACTTTCACCACTTGTCGCGCACCTGGGGAAAGTGCATCAGCTGCAAGAACTTTAGTCCAGCTCATTAGGTTCTCCTTCCTAATAGACCTGTTTTCAGTTTCCCGCAATTGTGACTAAATAATTACTAATTCGTAATTCGCAATGACGCTACCACGAACGCTCGTTCCTCGCTCTAAGCGAAGCTATGCCGTAGGCTTTACGCTAACATAATTCCCAATTCCCTAACCAGAGACTCTCTTGTAAGCTGGTAAAAGTTTTTTACTAGCAACATACTCATGGAGTTCATGAGGTTTGAGATGACAAAGATTTTTGGTTAACTCGCTAAATTTAAGATTTTTGGGTAGCACAATTATCAAGGCTTCTCGCATCAAACTTAATATTTGAGGTTCGGCAATCATCAGCAACTGCTGAGAGTGATGAACTTGAATTAAGTTAACAATGTGAGCAGCTATTGTTTGAGCAAAACGGCGTTCAAATTCAATCATGTGTTTTTCACGATGATCATCATAGCTGTGGGCTTGATCACCTGCGCCTCGATTGCGTCCAGTTTTAGTACTTGCCCAAAGTTCCTGACCTGGAAGCTCTTTGACAGAATTCGATAAAGCTTGATGTTCAATTAAATTAGGGCCAGACTCATACTCAGGAAATTCTTGTGGTTCTAATGTGAAAAAACGCGCTTTTGCACCATCAATCACAGCAACAAGGAACAAACTCATATTGACCCCCCAGAAATGCTGGATTTCTTAATCCTAACAACATTTAACTTGACGCGGAAGTCCCCACCCTCTAGCTTTGCTAGGGTGGGGATAGGGAGCGGGAAATGAGGATTGCATCTAGAATTGTTTTTTTACGCAAGTAAAAACAGATTCTAGATATATGACGAATTTCCAAATATTTTTCCTAATTTACTTTACTGGTAAGTGTAGATAGTAGTAAGATATCAAAACTTGGAGGTGATATTGAGTGCTACATAAAGCCGTACAAGTTCGTTTATACCCATCGAAAGAGCAAGAAATACTATTAGCGCAGACATTTGGATGTTCTCGTTGGTGGTGGAATTATGCTTTGAATAAATCAATTGAAACTTATAAACAAACAGGTAAAGGACTTGCTCAGATAGCGCTCAATGGACTATTACCCAAGCTCAAAAAAGAAAAAGATACAGAATGGTTAGCTAATTGTTATAGCCAAATTTTACAAGCTACGACGCTTAACTTGACCACAGCTTATAAGAACTTTTTCGATGGTAGGGCAAGGTTTCCTAAATTCAAATCTAAGCACGGTAAACAGTCAATTCAATATCCTCAAAACGTCAAGATTGTGGATGGCAATGTCAAACTTCCAGGTAATATCGGAGTAGTCAAAGCCAAAATACATAGACCGATTGAAGGGAAAATCAAGACTGTCACCGTCAGCAAAACGCCGTCAGGTAAATATTTTGCATCTATTCTGACTGAAGTAAAAGCAGACAATCCAACAAATACAGAAGGTAAGATTTATGGCATTGATTTAGGATTGAAACACTTTGCTGTTGTTACTGACGGTGAAAAAGTTTCTAAATACGACAATCCTAAGCACCTTGCCAAGCACCAAAAGAACCTCAAGCGTAAACAACAGAAATTAGCACGCAAACAAAAAGGGAGTAAGTCAAGGAATAGATATAGAAAAGTTGTTGCCAAAGTATACGAACGGGTTAGCAATTCGCGGCAAGATTTTCTACATAAACTTAGTTATAAGTTGGTCAGCGATAGCCAAGCTGTCATAGTAGAAAACCTTCACCTTCTAGGCATGGTGACGCTCGAAGACTCGCTAACGCTTCGCTATCGTAATCATAATTTGGCTAAAGCAATATCTGATGTAGGTTGGGGAACATTTATCAACTTCTTGTCTTATAAGCTAGAACGCAAAGGCGCAAAGTTGATTGAAATTGATAGGTGGTTTCCCAGTTCCAAGCTCTGCTCTAATTGTTTCTATCAAATGGGTGAGATGCCCCTGGATGTCCGTGAGTGGACTTGTCCCCACTGCAACACTTACCACGACCGAGATGGAAACGCTGCGATAAATATTAGAGCAGAAGGTATCAGAATGCTTGCCCTGAGAGTAGCCGAAGGGCTAAAGGCGGATGGTTCAGCCGTCTCTGCTGTCGGAGGGGAGGTAAGACCAAAACTAGGGCGAAAGTCCAAGTTACGGCACTCGCCTGTGAGTACAGAAGCCCCACCCTCAAGCTAAGCTAGGGTGGGGTAGTTCACTCAAGCCTACATTCCATAATAGAGTTGAGAGTCTCGTCAGGACTGCTTCATAATGTATCAAAGCGATCCGCCGCTATCGGCAAAAGAAGTATTACCAACCATGTATGATCTTCCTAGTGAAGATCCAGAGGAACCAGGTTTGCCGGATGAGTTTCATTTATTACAGCCGCGTTTACTAGACGAAACCTTTCGCCCACCAAACTACCCCAGCGAGCAAATATTTGTTGCCAGCGACCTCAATCTGTATTACGATGTGCGACACACACTCTGGTACAAAAGACCAGATTGGTTTGCAGTCGTCGGTGGCGAGCGTTTGTATGAACAACGAGATTTACGTTTAAGCTACGTAGTCTGGCAAGAAGGGGTAAATCCTTTTATTATGGTGGAGTTGCTTTCTCCAGGCACAGAAAAAGAAGACTTAGGGCAAACATTACGCTCAGTTGAACAACCCCCCACAAAATGGCAAGTATATGAGCAAATACTGCGTATCCCCTACTACGCCATCTTTGACCGTTATAGTCAGAATTTCCAGATGTTCAAGTTAGATGGGGGTCGTTACAGAGCAGTAGAGTTAGAAGATGAACGCTTTTGGATACCAGAATTAGAATTAGGTTTGGGTGTGTGGCAAGGGCGCTATCAAGATATAGAACATACTTGGTTACGTTGGTATGATGGGGCGGGTAACTGGGTGTTGACTCCTGTTGAACAAGAAAAGCAACGCGCCGAACAAGAAAAGCAACGCGCTGAACGTTTGGTAGCACAACTGCGATCGCTTGGCATTGAACCCGATTTAGATT
>NZ_JCACKM010000086.1:0-30242 GCF_059505385.1 Desmonostoc vinosum | reverse complement strand
AAAGACAGTTTTTAATGTTTTTGTATCCCTACTCCCTACTCCCTGTTTTTGTAATTCGTAATTCGTAATTAAGAAACTCTTATTTAGTATGGGTTTCGGAGTTTGAATGTGTAGCCGAATTTTAGAGAATTGGTATAACTTCTGTTCATATTGAAAAATTCAGCAAATGAAAGGCACTTTCCGCAATGCGTGAATTTTAAATTTTTGATCAAAAAATAAAGATTTTATACCAATTGTTCAAAATTAGGCAACAGATGTAAATCAAGAAAGTCTTGCTGTATCTAAATTCCGGCTCTATCTTACTTGTTATGCTAAATAAATACTCTGTTCCCTTTCATGATGATTTCATTTGGTAATTCAATTCAGGATGGTAGTCTGCAAGCGCTTCCCAATGGATTACATCTTCTAGCAAAGATTGATAACCTAAAGTGTTGGGGTGAAGTCCATCTGCACTTAAGCGTTTTTGTCTCCAAGCTTGGCTGCGTTTCATCCATTGCTCAAAAATATCCAAGTAGGGAATTCTTCTTTTACTACAAGCAATTCGGGTTACTTCTTTGTAGCGATATTGATCGGCATAATTATAATAAAAACAATTTAAAAATGGCATTTTGGTTTCATCTACTGGCACCATGCCCACGAATAAGACGGGACACAGTTGTTGTGCCAAATCCAATAAAGAAGTAATATCCTTTTCAAACTCGCTAAAATCTGTATAATTTCGTCCGTTGGCACGAGTTAATCGCGCTGAATCATTCACGCCTACGGATAAAATAATCAAGTCTGGGACACGATTTTTGAGTTCTCCTCGGTGGCGAAATTCTATTTCTAGCCTTTGGGTTACTTGCTGTGTGCGATCGCCCCGCACTCCCAAATTATACAGAACATGACCGACGTTGTCCGGCATCATCCACCACCGCCGCAGTTGCTCAACCCAGCCGCCTCTTTCAGGATCGCCGAATCCATAAATTAAACTATCCCCTAGTGCGACAATCTTCAAAGGCTGATCGTGTTTTGGCGGTACAGACAGCTGAATTGAGGAAGAAGCTAGAGATGTATGCATTTAAAAAGATTTATCCCAAGTTAGTAAAATGTTATTCCCTATACCAGTTAACAAATTTTTGATTAACTGGGTAAGTTTATATTTTTACAAGATTATACACATTTCTACACCATAGATGCATATATGCTTTGCTGCGGGCTTCATTCTTCACCTACTTCTTGATCAATGTTCAGGAAATAGGGAACAACTGCATTCTTGCGGGGCCAATTCTGGTAAAGGAAGCGAACTAGCAAAGGCAGTGAAACTAGCATTAGCAGAATACCAACCCGCCAGCCAGAACGCAACTCTTCTAAAACATTGGTGCTTGCAGTTGCATTTGAGCCGTCGGACAAAAATCCCAATGCTACTGCTAGTAGATTATTTAATGCATGGCAAGCGATCGGGACAATCAGGGTACGGGTTTTGATGTACAGTACTCCCATGATTACCCCAAACAGGGATAATCCCACGACGTTTGCGTGCCCAATTCCGAACATCAGTGATGAAGCTAACAACGCGGTGCGAATACCCCACTTAGTTGCCCAACGCTGTAGGATAATCCCACGGAACAGAAATTCTTCAGCTATGGGCGCAACTACTACATATACGATCGCAACTAGCAAGTTGTATAACAATGGTGCAGAGGTTCGAGGCGATGCATCAGCAGCAACCTGACGCATGAGTTCTTCGATAAAGGAGGGTGCAGCCAATGACAGTAGGTAAAATGAGACTAAGTAAGCACTCAGCGAAAATAAGAGCATCAAAATTACCAAGCCTGCCGTCGGCAACCACTTGTGATTGTTTGGCACATTGCCCACTACATGTTTGAGTTTGATCCCCAAGCGATTGAAGTCTACAAGTTCCCACGCAGAAAGTAAACCGAATATTAAAATGTAGAGCAGCAGCATTAAAAGCTGACCGTCAAGTTGTACACGAATGCTACCTTGGATAAACCCTAGTGCAAAGCCGAGACCTAACGAGATCAACAAACCCCGCAATAGTAAATGGCGAACTTTGAGGTAGTGGAAAGGATTGTATAAATGATATGGTGTCATAAATGATACTAGTTTCCTAGAAGGACTTGACACACAGAGACGCGCTATGGCGCGTCTCTACAAGCAATAAAATTAAATATTATTTTTTAGGACACAAAAAATCTAAGTGAAATTAGCAGACCAATAGTTATTCAAATTACATCTTTGCGTCCCTGCGTTTACGCATCTCCCCGTCTTTCTAGCGATTTGAACTATGTAACTTGAATGTCCAAGAGCTTAGACGCTAGGGTGACTGATTGAATACCCACTTCAACCACTGACCAAAGGAAGTTACAGGATTAAAGCGAGTGACACCGGGCGCACGGGCGGCGGCTAGTCCATCGACGGCGGCTAGGGCAGCATACTGCAAGCCCAAGAAAGTGTCAACGCCTGCATGGGGGCCCCCAAGGGTAATTGCTCCAGCAGCATACATCTGACCTTTACCATTACGCATTTCTAATAATTCAAAATCGTTCGCCACAACTAACCGCCCTAAGAAATTTATGGGTAAATTGTGATGTTGGACTAAATCTTGCAATAGGGGACTGGCATCGACTTTGGCATCTAATCCAGTTGCATCAATAATAAAATCAGCAGCTAGCGTCATTTCCCCAAAGCCTCTTTCTTGGATACGAGTAATAGTTCGGTTTTGGGCATCTCTTTCTACGCCTAGTACCTCTCCAAAGGTAATTTGATACCAACCTTCGCTCAATCCTTGGGCTGCGATCCGCTGCCAGTCACGACGGTCGGCTGTTGTAGTCCCACCCCAGTCTGTGATTAGACGCTGACGTTCATCGGGGGAGGCTTTTTCTAACATGGCGCGGAGTTCACCACCCCAACAGCCTTTGGGCCAGTTAAAGGGCTGAAATTCATAATGATTTTTGACTGCACGCTGAGCTTTTTGAAATTTGTTGCCTTGGGGTTTAGCCGATCGCATCAAATGCAATACTGTAATATTGCGATTTTTCTTTCTAGCTTCATAAATTCGCTGGAGAATACGCGAAGCGACAATCCCGCGTCCACGCATTAACACAGTCCCACCCTGTCTTTCTAGTTGTTCATAAACGTGGGTGTGTGTTTCATAAGCATTGACAACGGATTTAAAATCTTGATATTTTTCTCTGTAAGCTTGTAAATCTTGGAGAAATTGAATAGCTGGATACCCTGTGGCTAAGTGTAAATAACGACTAATTACAAAAGCATGATTTCCTTGGCCACGAGAATAGGCGACGCAATATCTACCATCATCGGTTTTGCGAATTCCTCTCACACGTCCATAACGATAAATTCGATCCCAGCCAATGCGCTTCGCTTCCCGGTCTATGGAGTCGAAAACATTACCAGAACGGGGTGTATATGTTTCGGCAAAAGTCGGTTCAGCAAACACCTGCCATAGATACCGCGATGCTGATTTTAGCTTGCCGTTGGTGAAGTCACGCCAAGCCTCTCGCCAAGCATAGCTAGGCCAGCCCCAAATATTATCAGGACAAGAGTCAGAATTAGAACGTAGTCTTTCATGTAAAGGAATTTGGGAATTCTGACACAGGCGTCTGTAACGAGCATAAGGCTCGGCTTCTAATCCTAAAGCCATAATCTTTTCGGCACGGACACCACTGATTCGTAGATAATCAGCCCAAATATAGCTACCCAATCCACCCCCCATTGCCAGATAATCACATTCATCCACAGGCAAGCCCGTAGCATAAAGCGCTTGAGGAGGAACCTTTTCTGCCTGAAAGATTGGTGGTGGGAAATTGCTTCCTTGAGGTATCGCAGGCAAAGGTGGCGGTAATCTGGGGTCGGGGATATTAGTATTAGGATTAAAATGAATCGCCGAAGGGGGAGTAGTATCTGGTTCTGGTGTATATGTATTAGCAGCTGCGATCGCTACTGTCATTATGTATGGGCCAACTTGCAATGTATCGCCATTAGTCAATACGCTGCTTGTTTGTTTTTGACCGTTAACAAATATACCGTTAACACTGCCTTGGTCAGTTACCACTAGCTGATTTTGTTGCCACTCAATTAAGGCGTGGTAACGAGAAACTTCGTTACTATTGAGCAGCATCCGAGAAACCCTCGCTCCTGCAAGTTCAACAGGTAAACGGGCGAATTCTCTACCAAAAGCGACGGGTAAATTCAACTTTGGTTCTCGCCGTTCCCCCGTTGCTGGATCTTCCCAACTTAATTGGATTTGTGTGTTAGTCATTGGTCATTTGTCATTTGTTATTGGGAATTGGGAATGAAGAGGACACGGGGACATGGGGACGTGGGGACGCGGGGAATATAAATGAAAGTTTCTCCGTGTCCCCCTTACGGGTTCGCCAGTTGTCTGCGGAGGGAAACCCTCCCGCAACACTGGACTCACCGCGTCTCCCTCTGTTTGCGTCTTCCCCCTCATTCCCCTCACTTGGGTGCTACCAAAACACTTATCGCCGCAGCTAGAGATGTGCCGCACCAGGGACAGCCAATTTGGAGGTTTTCTGTTGAGGAAATTCTGTGGCATTTGGGACACTCTAGACCATAAACCCCTGGTGGAGGCGCAGGGGGCGTTTGTGGATGATAGTGATGTTGATGATGTTGGTGATGTTGATGTTGTGCTGGTGGTTGTGAGAATACTGGGGGGGTAGGGTTTGCTACAGGCTTTGATTGGGGTGTGACTATGAGTGTTGCAGGTACGCCATTGTCGATTGCAACACGAGTTACTTGAAATTTCATTTGTCCTAAAAAAATCACAGCACCTTCGTTTAGAGGTATTTCACCTTGAGCTAGTTGCTGTCCATTTATGATCGGGGGATTTTGCGATCGCAGGTTTCTAATATAAAAGCATTGCTGTTGATTATAAAAAAATATCTCAACATGTAGTCCGGATACGGTAGGATTACTCACAACAATGTCGCATCGCAGTGGATCGCGACCAATACGGACTGTGCCGGGATTTTTACTTTGCTGTTGTTCATAAATATCTTGAGTTTTATCTTGGCCTGCATCGTACCACCGTAGAGTTAGTGCGTTCATTGTTTTAACTTTGTAACTCGTATTTAGCTACTTCAACTTCTTCCTGTGCGATTCCTAACATGAGTCACTAGAAGCAAGCAAGTATTTAGGAAAAATTTAAACAAAATAACATTAGAAATAGAAAGTGGGAAGTGGGAAGTGGTGAGTGGGGGAAGAGGTATTTTCGTGCCTTCGTTACATGATTTATCACGTGGGATTCTATAAAGCTCTTATTTGATTTGGTGAAAAAACTCGCCCTCAACTCGAAAATGCTAATTCTCTACTCCCTACCTACGCAAATAAGCTCAAAAATCAAAGCGGATTGTGCTATCTCGAAGATGCTAATTTATCAGCAATGCGTGTAGTTTCTGGCAATCGATATTTTGGTGTGCAGCGCAATACATAGTTAATTGCTGTAGGCAGACTGATTTTATGACCACTGGAGACATATACGGGTTTTACTGCTGTGCGTGTTCTTAATACTGCTCCTATTGTTTCACCTTTATGAATGAGTGGTTGCCAACTGCCTTTGATTTCTGACAACTCTGCATGTTTGCCAATTAATAATGATTTTGCTACACCAATCGTCGGTATATCTGCAATTATGCCTAGATGACAAGCTATACCTAATCTTCTGGGATGAGCAATTCCTTGGCCATCGCACAGAATGATATCTGGTGTTGTTTTTACCTTCTCTAAAGCATCAAGAACTGCTGGAATTTCTCGAAACGAGAGAAAACCAGGTATATAAGGAAACAAGGTGGGACGATGTGCCAAACTTGTCTCAACCATTTGTAAATCAGGAAAATTCAACACAGCTACCGCTGCACGACTAATTGTGCCATCAGCTTCAAAGCCCATATCTACGCCAGCAACATATTTGATAGGTTCTGGAAATTGATCTTCTATAATTACTTCTTCTCGTAACTTTTCTTGAATAGCTATAGCTTCCTCTAGCGTCTGGGGCCAAGCATGACGTTGATAGATTTTCATATTTAAAGTTGTAATTAAAAAATGTTTTTCTCAGGATTTTTAAATAAACTGTACAAATGCGAATAACACAAAAAAGATTTATTTAAGCGATCGCCAGCATTAACTATTATTTCCAAGTAAGTTATTTTACATATCTATCCTTATGTAAAGAATTCACTTCCGTACATTTAGCCCAAGTATAGAATAGAGTTACCTATCATTAGCTGTATGACACATGGAAACTTTCGCTGGTCTTATTGTGGCCCTGGTAATATTCGTCACAGGATTTAAGCTAGATCGGGAATATCAGCGTGGTGTAATCTTTCGCTTAGGGAGAATAAATGGTGTTCGCGGCCCTGGTTTATATTGGATTATTCCCCTAGTAGATCAAAAAGCTCAGGTCGATATTCGGACTAAAACGGTGAATATTGAACCGCAAGAAACTGTAACTGCCGATAGTGTCACTATCAAAGTGAATGCTGTTTTATACTATCGCATTCTCGACGCATCCAAAGCAATTAACAAAGTAGAAAACTATCAGTTAGCTGTTTATCAAACTGCTCTGACTACTTTACGCAATGTTGTGGGCCAAAATATTTTGGATGATGTTTTGCAAAACCGCGATAAAATCAATATTAAGGTACAAGAAATCGTAGATGAAATTACTGAACCTTGGGGAATCGTCATCGAAAGAGTAGAAATGAAAGATGTCGAAATTCCCTTAGCTATGCAACGAGCAATGGCAAAGGAAGCAGAAGCAATTCGAGAAAAACGCGCTCGCATAATTAAAGCTTCAGCAGAACAAGAAGCTTCGATAAAATTAGCAGAAGCTTCGCAATTGATTGTAGAAAATCCAGCGGCTTTAGAATTACGAAGACTACAAATGCTCACAGAAATAGGAGCAGAAAATAATACCACGACTTTAATCATGATCCCTTCAGATTTTATGAATTTAGCTAGACGTTTGTCAGATTCTCTTCCCAATCCAGAACAGAAATAATTATTGTTAACATGCATACAACTATTCAAAAGTCAATAAAAAAATCTTGGGCAGGTGCGATCGCTCAACCAGCGAGTGAGTTTCCACCCACGCCACTGCCTATTATCTCCGGCAAAATTCCCGATGGCTTACGTGGCACGCTTTACCGCAATGGCCCGGCTCGATTAGAACGTGGTGGTAAGCGTCTAGGACATTGGTTTGATGGGGATGGGGCCATTTTGGCTGTCCATTTTAATGATGCAGGTGCCACCGGAGTTTATCGCTACGTCCAAACAGCAGAATATCAAGCTGAAAGCCAAGCAGGCAGGTTTCTCTACGGTGTTTATGGAACGAACACACCAGGGCCAATTTGGCAGCGTTGGCATCAGCAGATTAAGAATGCAGCCAATACCTCGGTGTTGGCATTACCTGATAAACTTTTGGCTTTATGGGAAGCAACCAATCCTTATGCCCTCGACCTAGAAACCTTAGAAACAAAAGGTTTGGATGATTTAGGTGCTTTGGACAGATTACCCTATTCTGCTCATTACAAGCGTGATCCACATACAGGTGAAATTTTTAACTTTGGAGTCAGTATTGCAGGTTCCGTACAACTGAATCTTTATAAAAGCGATCGCACTGGTAAAATTAACCAAAAAACGGCTTTCAAATTAGACCGCTATTCTGTCATCCATGATTTTGTCTTAACGCAAAAATATTTGGTGTTTTTTGTCCCTCCAATGGGAATGAAAACTTTCTCCATGCTAGCTGGGTTGACTACTTTTAGTGAATCACTATTGTGGAAACCCCAACTAGGAACCCAAGTGTTAATTTTTGATCGTGAAAATTTATCTTTAGTAAGTCGCGGTGAAACAGAACCTTGGTTTAATTGGCATTTTGGCAACGGCTATGAAGATGATCAAGGGACAGTAGTTCTAGATTTGGTGAGGTATTCTGACTTTCACCAAACTAATGAGTTTCTTAGAGAAATTGTGACTGGCGAGACGCACACGCTTTCTCGCGGAACATTGTATCAAATCCGCCTTAATCCCCAAACAGCTAAAGTGACAGCCATTGAGGAAGTTTTCCATCGCAAGTGTGAGTTTCCCGTGGTCGAGCGATCGCAAGTCGGGCAACCTTGGCGATACACTTATGTATCATCACTCTCACCCACAGCAGATATCCAAAAAGACTTGTTTGGAGTTATTACCCGGTTTGATTATCAAACTGAAACCTTCACTGAGGCGGACTTAGGAGCAAATCGCTATGTCAGTGAACCCATACACGCTCAAGATAGCCAAAACCCACAACAGGGTTGGGTAATTGTGGTTGTTTATGATGGTAATGCCCATAGTAGCGAAGTTTGGGTATTTGATTGCGATCGCCTAGAGGCAGAACCAGTTTGTCAACTGGGATTACCCAGCGTCATACCTCACAGTTTCCACGGCACTTGGAAACCAGCATGAAAAGGATTGGGAATGGGGAATTGGGGAATTGATGCTAATATCAAGATCCCAGCGTTAACACCCCACACGGCATATCCACAATCAAGCGTCGATTTTTTAACCACTGGCGACCCAGTAAAACTTCTGACACTCCTTCACCTACATGAATAGGAATATCAAAAGTTTGCCCGTCGATTCTTACAAGACCTGCATAGATGTTAAAATCTACCTCTCCCCGTGCAGTTCGCAACGCTCGTGTCTGCACGTAAATCCAATCAAGTCCCTGTAAGTCTTGTTCGTCAATAGCCAACCAGCCAGAAAATCCTGTATCTAAAATCACATCAATTGGTAGTTCTAATCCATCTGCACCAATCAGCTCAATCTCAAAAACCAGCTCGTCATCATTGCCGAACAACCCATGTATCATATAGTTCCAGAAACCCCTGTTTCATTCATTCGGAAGAGAAACAATGGTACAGTACCGGGGTGCTTCTGGCGTGCCAAAAGCATAGCTACTTCTTCGTCAAGGTCAATAAAATAGTTTCCACTTTCAGGTTCAACAACCACATACCAGTTGTAGTGAGTTTGGATATACTCTGGCTTAATGCGCTCAAAAATTACCTGGCTACGTTGATGAAAATTCTCGCGTTCTGCTCGACGTTTGGCTTTCTGTTCTTCTGTCCACTGGATTGAGGGGAATATTCTTCCCCGACGCACTGTGCGAGTAGACTTTGCTTCAGTCATAGTTGGTTCTGCTTTACTGCAATATCTATAATTTTCCAGCATCTTCACACTACTTAGGGTTTAATTCATAATTCACATTAAACGTAAGTTTTAATTCCCAGTTCCGTGTCACCGCGTCAATCGTTCTAGCTGGTTGAGCGTTTTCCGGTAAAGCTGTTCATTTCCCTGGGTGCGAAACAGGTTTGCGGCTTGCTGTAAATCCGCCACTGCCCCTTGTGTATCCCCCAAGGCAAAACGAGCAACTCCCCGGTTATTGTAGGCATAAGCATCATTGGGATTAATCTTTAGCCCTTGGTTGTAATCTTCAATTGCCCCTTGTTTATCTCCCAAGGCAGAACGGGCATTTCCCCGATTATTATAGGCTTGGGCATCGTTGGGATTAAGCTTGATAGCTTGGGTATAATCTGCAATTGCCGCTTGTTTGTCTCCCAAAGCAGAGCGGGCAACTCCCCGATTATAGTAGGCTTGGGCAAAGTTGGGATTAATTTTTAAAGCTTGATTGAAATCGGCAATTGCTTGCTGTGGATCTTGCAACTCATTACGGACAACTCCCCGGTTGTTGTAGGCATTGGCAAAGTTGGGATCAATCTTAATAGCTGTGGTGAAATCGGCTATTGCTCCTTGTTTGTCTCCCAAGGCAGAGCGGGTAATTCCTCGGTTGTAATGAGCATAAACAAAGTTAGGATTAAGCTTGAGGGCTTGGGTATAGTCGGCGATCGCTTGCTGCTTTTCTCCTAAATCATCACGAACATTTCCCCGGCCGATGTAGGCATAAGTATAATTGGGATTAATTTTTAAGGCTTGATTGAAATCGGTGATTGCTCCTTGTTTATCCCCTAAAGCGGAACGAGCAACTCCTCGGTTATTATAAGCTTGGAAATATTTAGGATTAATCTTGATAGCATTAGTGAAATCGGCTACTGCACCATTCAAATCGCCTCGATCATACTTAGATCCACCTTGAATGTAGAAGTCGTCAGCTTTCGGTGCTGTCACCACAGGTATCTTAGGAGGACTGACACCTGTATTTACCCCAACTTTAGCTGACAGTCTTAAAAAGGTATTAATTGGAATCCCCAAATTAAAGCCTGATTTGATATATGCAACGCTAGAATTGATTTTCGAGGTTTCGATATCTGCTTCATCTCCTCTACCATGAATTCCAATCAATTCACCTTTTTCGTTTAACACCGGGCCGCCACTCATCCCCGGTAAAGTCACATTACTATACACCAAAGCGTAACCGTCACGCAGCGGTTTTGAGGCATTAGCAGTAATTCGCCCATCAGTGAAATTGTAAATCGTATTGGAAATTGCTGCCGTCGCTTGTGGAAAACCAGCTACATAAGTGGTTGTTCCTTCGGGAGATTCATCGGAATTACCCATCTTGGCAACAGCGTAACTTTGACTACTGGTAAACTGAACAACAGCTAAATCTATATTTGGTAGTTTTTTTACAGTGCTGTATTTGAGTGCATAACGCTGACCATCTGGGGTCACAATGTCATATTTAGCTGGGGTTTGTACTACGTGCTGAGCAGTTAAAACAGTATAAATATTGCCCTCTTTTTGAATAATTACTCCTGAACCGGGAGCATCTTTATAGTCTATCTGCACCGTAATTGCTTTTGCTAGTTTAGCCACTTCCGCTGAGGATAGGGCTATAGCAATTTGTGGTTGAATAGAAGCGATCGCTATTCCTGTTAGAGCTGGCACTAATGCATAATCAAATTTCATAATCGTTGATGCAGCAACGCTCAAAATTTAAAACCCGCAGAAACCTCCTTCAAGAAAGCTTCTAAACGGGTAAACACAGTATTTTAATCCAAATCAATTTAACGCAGAAAACTACTAACCAACCATAACAGTATAAACGTCAGCACTGTAGAAAATTGATTGGGTGTCAAGTTAACAAATTGTATTTGCATTAAAAGCCAGCTAGCAAATAACCCTCCAGCAATTAAGCCAATAATTAAACCTATTAAAGTGAATAAAACGGCGCGGCCAAATTTCCCTTCCTTGCGATTGAGAAAGTAAATGCTAATTCCTACCCCAACCACCAGTGCTAACTGTAAAACCTGATTGCCCCCATTGGGGTAAAACATACTAATAGAACTCAAACCAAGATACCAAGCTCCGGGCAAGAGGATATCTGCTGGCGTTGGTTTATCTAGCATTCGTTGCAGCCATGCGGGGGACTGCTCACGAGGGGTAAGATTTTCTTTAGGAGGCGATTGCACTCGCAGCTCTGGAAAACGAATTCGCTCAGGAACTTTGATTTTGCCCTCCTGGCGCATCCGCAAGCGATCCATTAAAATCGCATCGTAAGCTGCCTCAATCATTTCTTGACGCTTAGCATCACCACTGTGTTGCTCCAATTGGTTGTTGCGAGCATCTTGAATTTCGTCGAAACTAGCCTCTTCTGATACCCCAAGTTTTTCGTAGGGATTTTGATCACTCATGGGAGTTGGTTACTTTAGCCTAAATCAGCGGCAGCTTTTTGTTTACGGAAAATAGCATTAAGTTTGATTTTAATCATAACCAACGCTTCGACCGATTTTCATGCCCTACCAGGATAGTAGCACGGGCTAGTTTGATCGACTCGGAAATTTTAACTATAGTAACTTTAACATATTGTTATAACTCAGTGTATCCCCCCATGCCGTTACCTAGTTCTGGCTCTAATCTAGAATTTGAACTGGGATACTTAGAGCGCAATTTTATGAAAAAATTAAATTTTGTGTTGCTTATTTGGCAACTTGCTGTCTTCTGACAGGATTTTCTTTAATAATTAGCCTGATGATTTAAAGATTCTCCACTACTACCACAAAATTGGTAACAAAGCATCCCAGTTTACTAAATTAGTGTAACTCAATCAGGATTTTCTTTTGCTGAGCATAAAATTGACAATAACAAGGTTTGCACTTTCCTGCAACTCTTTTTGATAGAAGTTTTGCTCTCTCATTTTTCAGAAACCTGATTAAAGTATCATTTGAATAATCAGGAAACTCATGCCTTAGCCTTGTAGATTCTTAATTATTCCTGTGGAAACTGCGTTTTTACGCAATCCTCTGTCAATCCTATGAATTTTTGTGCAAAGTGATGGTCATGGCTCCTGCCAAGGTTCTTGTAGTTGATGATGATCCTGCGGTTCGGAATTTAATCCAACGCTTTTTGATTAAGCAGAACTATCAGGTGGAGGCTGCTGAAGATGGAAAGACAGCCTTGAGTTTATTTGAGCAGTTTAACCCAGATTTGGTGATTTTAGACGTAAATTTACCAGACGCGATCGGGTTTAACCTCTGTCAAGAGATGCAAAGTCGGAACGGTGTTTTTGTTCTGATGCTGACTAGCCGCGCAGACGAAGCTGACAAGATTCGCGGCTTTTCTAAAGGTGCTGATGATTATCTCACAAAGCCCTTTGGGCTGGGTGAGCTAGAAGTCAGGGTAGCAGCTATTTTACGGCGTCAGCGGGTTGTAACTACAGCAGAACAGAAACGCCTGCTATTTGAAAAGCTGATGATTGATCCTGTGCGGCGAGAGGTGACACTTAATAGCGAACCTGTACCCTTAACCGCTCTGGAGTTTGATTTGTTGCATTTTCTAGCCAGCCATCCAGGTCGAGTTTGGCGGCGAGCAGAGCTAATCCAAGAGGTATGGGACTATGAGTATGTCGGCGACCAACGGGTCGTAGATGTACACATTGGTCAAATTCGCAAGAAGATTGAAATCGATGCTAGTCAGCCGGCACTAATTCAAACTGTACGTGGCGTAGGGTATAAGTTTGAATCTCCTGCTCATCCTCAGCAATTGGAGGCTAAAACTTAAGTTTGTAGCCTATGGTCTAGAGTTTTTTAGCTGTTGGCCGATTTAATCAAACAACATTGGGCATGAGGTATGTGGTATCAGTCAATTTCCACGCCTCATGCCCAGTGTTTTATACCCAGTTCAAGCTCTTGATTGTTGATCACCCATGATCATACCAATTTAAAATTCAAAATTAAGAAAGTCAGATTCAATCTGGGTTTGAATCGGTTGTCAAGTTTTAGAGAATTGGTATTAAGTATCTTCTTGGAATTTGGTAGATGATTTGTCGTTGGTAAATGATTGCGGAATTTTTAAGCTTGACAATGATGGAATAAAGTTTCTAAGTAGACTCGAGCTGCACGGCGATCGCTATCTCCATTTTGGAGCAAAAATAGCGATAGTGCTGCCGTCAGAACTCTATTTTGATCCCAATCAGGATGTTTGTCTAAGTAGATTTTGAGTGATTCATGCAGTGTTTCGGGGATTTCAGTATAAATACTAACTGTCGCGTGCATAAGATTTTCCTCCTATGAGGTCAATCAAGAGGATAATTTGCTTGCAGTCATAGCCATAAGGACGGCAATACATGAGGTAAAAAGCAGTCAGAGAGCTTCTGCGGCTTTAGTACCATCATTCCTTTACCTGCCCGACAATCTGCGCCAAAAGACGACGTAAATCTACACAGCCGATGTTAACAGTTGAACGGGCTACAAAGGCAAGCCGAATCATTGTCGTCTAAGAGGGGGTGGGTTTGTCAATGCTGCGAAATGTTAAAAACAATTGTATAAAAAGTAAATGTTAACGAGATAATAAGGCTTTAAGCTGTTTTTTGTTACGTTACTTAATAAAAACTCAGTCCTTGAAGTTACTAACCGTCTTGATTCAACAATCCCCAGTAAGGGGGCAAGAGCCTATTACCTCGTAAAATATCTGTGGAAAACTGCTAAAAACCCTGTGGAAATCCTGTGGAATGAGTGAGGAAAATTTTAGCTATTGATAAGAATTACAAAAAGTTCTGGGATTGGGGATTGGGGATTGGGGACTGGGGATTGGGGATTGGGGACGCGGGGAAAGATTTCGGAACACAAAATAGGCTTTTTCAGACTGAATGTAAAATACCTATACCTGTTATAGGGGCAGGGGAAGAAATAACAAACATCAATTCCCCATTCCCAATTCCCAATACTTCGACTTCGCTCAGCACAAGTTCCCAATTCCCTTTACCCGTACTTTCTTCCTCGCCATTCGCGAGGGGTGCGGAATGCAGATAAGAATATGCGTAGCACTGCTAAAGGGTCAGCTAGAGGTGAAAGCCAGAATAACCAACTGCCTTTGTTGGCAGCTTTGCAATCATAGGAAGGTGCGATCGCAAATAGCATTGCAAAACGAATTACTAGTAGAAATAAATTCAGTCCTAGTAAGAAGAGTCGGGGAGTGGGGGAGTCGGGGAGTGGGGGAGAGAAAAATAGGTAACTGAGAATAATGAGAACAGGGAGACCCTGCACCGCAGAGAGTAGCCATAAATCTCCCCAAATTTGAGCAGAGGGAGATGCATCTTTCAGGTCAAGACTACGCCCCCATTCTTTCCATGTCTCTATTGCTCCTTCGTACATCCGTACTTTCAACACTTTTGCACCATCCAAAAAACCTACCTTAAACCCTCTAGCAGCAATATTTCGAGCTAAGGTAACATCATCACAAAAAGAACCACTTGCACTGGAGTAGCCATCTACGGCAGCTAAAACCCTACGGCGGCACAAAAAGCATTGTCCATTTGCCATGACACGCTCTGGCTGCTCTGTATTGATACCTGCTGGATCAAATCGATAAAGCAGAGTCATCAATAAAGCGGGTTGTAGCCAGCACTCCCCAGGATATTTGAGGATAAATTGAGGAGAAAGAGAAACCAAGTCATACCCTTGCGCTACGGCTGTTTTGATCAAACCAGCTACCAAGCCCGGATGTGGTTGAATATCAGCATCGAGACCGAGAAACCACTGACTAGCCTCTGAAGTCTGCAAAAAGCCGTTATGCAATGCCCAAGGACGCCCCACCCAACCAGAGGGTAAAGGATCATCCGTCATCAAGCGAAAACGCGGATCTTTTTGTTGAGAAGCTTTAACCAAGTCAGGCGTGCCATCTTGGGACTTACTATCTACAACAATAATCTCCCGGACTTCATAACTTTGCCGACTCAAGCCAGCTAACAGAGGGCTAATGCGGAGAACCTCATTCAGCGTCGGTACAACAATACTGACACAACCCAATAGATCTGGTGTTGGTTGTTGAGGTTCTATCGGAGGATGGCGTCTTGGCCCCTTCAGCAGGCGCGACAACAAAATCGCTGTAGCTGGTACTTGAATCAGTAGCAAGAAAAGCGATATCGCGCTTTCTATTATCAAAGCGTTCTCCACGGTCAAGGGAATGGGGAATGGGGAATGGGATTTAAGATGACGCGGGGACACAGTGACGCGGGGAATGTAAATTCAAAGTTTCTCCGCGTCACCGCGTCTCACTCTCTCCGCGTCTTCCCTTTCATCTCTTCACTTGACGGCAACTTTGACGCTGGCTACTGAGATTTCGTTAGTTGCTGACTCAACAGTAACGGGAGCAAGTGAGGCTGAACCTTGTAACCACAGTACTACAGCGGGAGTTACACCTAGTAACAAGCCGAGTAATACAGGAATGGAAAATCCAGCTGCCAAGCTCATGACTGTGGCGAAACCAAAGTTACTTAAATAAACTACTAAGGGGATGTTGAGTTGCGATCGCTCAAATTTAATCGGGTTGTTTTTCCACAATAGAGCGGCAACGGTCATAAATACCGATCCGGTACCCATCCAGCCCACGAAGTTTTGGTAAGGCATCCCAAAGAAAGCGCCTGGTTTTTGCCAATACCAAAAGGGAAGCGAGGTTTGACTCATGGCAGGATCAAGCACGAAATCCCAAGATGTGAGTAGCAAAGCACCCAAGGCGATCGCACCCATGTGACGCAATAAGCTTGGTTTATTGTCTACTTTTAAACCTGCACGCGCCAGCAAATACGCAACACATCCTACATAAAACCACGATAAAGGAATTGTAAATGGGACTAGACCCGCAATTTTATAGCCTAAACCACTCAGGTAGCTATAATGACCAAAGGGAAATCCGGTACTGGTTCCCAATAGTTCACTACTTAGGGAAATAAACACCGACGGCAGCATAAATGCTAAGGTGCGTCCTAAACCCAAGGTTCGCAAAGCATATAAGAAAACAGCTGTTGCACCTAAAATCATATAAGCAACACCGCCTCCGGCCATACTCCACTGCATGGCAGTCTGTCCAACCTCGGATAAATTCAAAATTATTTGGGCATTAGGTACAACCAATAGTATTCCTACCAACCCAAACACCATTGAAACGATATGACCAATCAGGCATACGCGCTCAGCAATAACAAGTTGTCTCATGATAATTCCTTAACAAGATGTGACACGCGGCTACTCGGCTGCTAACAGTTTACAAATGTTTAAGAACATATTTAATACTTTGTGCTGCATTCTCTGCAAACAAATTTGGCTTTTTTGGGGAGAGCATAACAGCCTATTGATTGGAACTAGAAAAAATATGATGATAGATTTACTAGTCTAAGCTAAGAAAGTCCAAATTTATATAACCTCTTCTTTGAAAAGATTTCCTTGGGTTTCCCTAACGATAGTACTCCTGAGCTACAGTACATTGGGCTGGGTGATATATGAAACACGACCACCGTTGTTTGTGTGGCTTGTGGTTGTGGTTGCTATTTTGCTGTGGTTATTAACCTTGACTACACCTTGGTCAAGGATGGCATATTACTATGGTGTTATATTTGAATCAAATCTCAGGACTTTTGGGGTTGCTGTTTTAGCAGCTTTCTTGTTCTTTATTATGCTTGCCTGGTTTCGAGTATTTCTTGATACATTACTGATTATTTCTGCGAGCATCTTAGTTAAGGTAGACTTTCAAAGTGCTGGTTATAAAGAATGGCTTGCTTTTTGTATGGCATCTATTTTCTCACTTGCCGGTTTAACTTTAGGGGCGCTGGGCTATCAGTTAATTAGATGTCAGGCATTTAGTTTATATACTTGTTCATGAAAGGTAACAGGGATCTAAAAGCGCCTAAAGTCACAGCAAAACACTTTTCAAACAACCTCTTAGCATAGTAGGACGAGGTAAACTTTTACCTACTTTGGTCAAATTTTTTATGATGTCTTTAATTTGGAATTTTGAATACATTCTTTTTTAAAATTCATATTATTTAAATTCCGGCTTCCATCAATGCTTGAGTTAGGTAATCAATAATTAAAAGATGTTCAGCCCATTCATGAAGATCAGCATAGTCTAGGCGATCGCGTTGTACTTTACAGGTGTCTGATGCTTGCGGTTGATAACAAGGTTTAATAGAGTGAGTCATTTATGCTCCATTGGTATCAACTTAAGCTAGAAATAGCTTCAGTGTTGGCTTCCTCACCCGCCAAGAAATAAATTTCTTGGCTAATAGCTCAAGTCTACTTCAGTAGACTCAAAATCTTGGGGGATATTCAGTCATCTAAGGATCACTTTTGCTATTAGCAAGGAACTTCAATTCCTTGCGGAACATTGGTTCTACGTTAAGTTGACACCAATGTTTATGCTCTCCCGCAATTTTTAGAAATTACTTTTCTATAAATTCTTGCACAACTGTTTTAGCGTTGGGGGGAATCTGTGTAATTATCCGAAATGGAAATGCCGCAGTCGAAGCGTATTGAGCATAATCTGGTGTGAGAAAAATCGCATAGTTCTTTGCTTGTGAAGTTAACTGTGCAGCAAATGCTAAAGTTATGGCTTTAACGAACTTGCGTACATCAACTGCTTGTTGATCAACAAGTTCTCCTCCAGTAAAAGGTGTGTTTGGTTGTCCAGCTTGATCTAAAGTGGTGCTGGGGTCTTTCACACTCAAATGAGTGCCTCCAAGTATACCAACTAGCCATTTAGGTGATGGGAGTTGGTCAAATGGTAGGATTTGTTCTGTTAAGGCTGGAGTGCTTTTATCTAAGGAACTTGCCAACATCAGGGTGGGTACTTTGACCTTAGTTAGACCAGTTTCGCCAAATAATAAAGAAGTTGTTGGACTGAGAGCGATCGCCGCTTTAATTCTTTCATCTGTTAGTTGATAAGTGTTTTGTGGCAGTTCTTGAGCAATACACTGAATACCTTCTCCCAAACTTAGAATAGCCAACTTCTTCTGACAACGTATTTTTAGCTTTTCTAGTTGTAATTCGCCTCCAGCAACAGATAAGGCTGTGCTGCCACCAAAAGAATAGCCAATAACCATCACATTATTAGTTGCCAGTTTTCCTTGTAGTGGATTGTCGGCTATTTGGTTCAGCTTTTCTAGTTCATCAAGAACAAAGCTCACATCTTGAGGACGATCTAAAAACTCTTGAGGCTTCATTAGCCTGTTTTTGCCCGTGATTGCTGAGTCAATATTGGCTCCATTACTACCAACATGTTCTAAAGCTACAAATATATAACCGTGGGAAGCTAGATGTTCTGCTAGATAGTGCAAGTCTGTACGAACTGACCCTAAACCGTGAGAATAGACAATGATTGGTTTGTCGGCAGTGGCAGCATTTGACCAATAAATATCTACAGGAACGTTGCGCGTGCGCTTTTGGTCATTCCAATTCAATTTCAGTATCTGTACTTGAGCGGTTCCTGGTTGGCTGGGGTCGAAGGGTAGAGAAATTTGGGGTTTTTTGGTGGGGTCAAGTTGAGGAGCGATCGCTAACATAAACTGTTGAGTACGCCAGAAAGCTGTATTTAAATTCCCTACAATTCTGAAAGCTTGTGGTACATCAATTTCCAGGCGTTGACTAGGATATGCGGCGATAAAACTCAACACAGAAAGACCTTGTGGGGCTGTAGAACCTAATACTAGTGCTGCTCTGAGTGCTTGTAATCCGGCTTTGTCCTTGCGGGCCACTGCTGTTGCAATATCGTTAAGTATGGAAGTGCCAATTTGAGTATTAGCTAATCTACTGATAGTCACAATATTGAGTGGTATCCTCATTCTTAGTGCCCCCAATAGAGAGCGGCGTTGCTCTTGGGATAGACTATTAGTATAAGGTTGTAAACTGGCGGGAAATTCTCCACTTTCGGCAGCTTTTTGTAACTCAGCTAAAGAGACGGATTCTGTAAACAAACCAAAACGCGCTACAACCGTGTCAGCTGCTTGTGCAGAGGAGTTTGCCCCAAGAAACTGTGTTAGGGCGATCGCGCAAAAGAAACCCGCAGCTATCTTGAGACTTTTCCAGGTTTTTCCCATAAATTTCTTTCAAACGGTGCTGAGGGGAATATAGCGGATATTTGTGTATTTGACTACTCTTTAATTGCAAAATTACCCACGAGGGCTTTTATGAGTTGGCAACTTAGTCCCACATCTTTTACAAAAACCAGCATCAACATCGTGGAAAATCAAACCGCACCCGGAACAGACTATTTCTACTTGGTTAGCAGTTTTTACCAATCGCTTAATTAAATCCCCTACTTGCCAAGGAATCAGTGCAACACCTGTCAAAATCATCAATACTGTTAGTAATCGACCTAATTCCGAAATCGGAGTAACATCGCCAAAACCTACAGTTGTCATTGTGACAACTGAGAAATAAAATGCATCCAAAAATGTATCGAAAACTTGAGGATTGACTGGATGCTCAACTTGATAAATTAAGCCAGAATAAACAAAAACAATTGCAAATAATGTAAACAATATTCTGGCGAAAATTACCCCATCTTCAGTACTGACACTGGCAAATAAAAATTTTCTATCTATAAATCTAATTAAACGCAAAATCCGAAACCATCGCAGCAAGCGGATAAATCTAATATCTACTGCACCCAAAAAGAAGGGTAAGATTGCTATTAAATCAATAATTGCGTAAAAACTAAAAATATACGCGATTTTGTTTTCTGTACTCCATAAGCGCAAAGCATATTCTATTGCAAAAATGACGACAATAATCGTATCAACTAAATTTAACTGTAACCGTAAATAATCAGGAATCTCATAAGTTTCGGCGACAAAAATTCCTGACGATACGATAACCAAAGCTCCAAGAGTTAAATTAATTACTTTTCCTATCGGTGTTTCTAGGTCTTTGAGATAAAATTCTGTTTTTTCTTTGCTTAATAACATACTTTACAGCAATCCTATCTGAATTGTAAAAACTTAGTTCTTTTAACGAATTGCCAAGGATGCCAACAGAGGAATTTCATGAATGATTTAGCAATACTATATTTCTCAACTATTTTAGCTAGTTTATTGAAGTTGTTTTACTAATAGGGTATTGTAAACTATTATCATTTTTCGGTCATAGTAAATATGAATCAAGAATATTTTATGCGCTTAGCACTAGCAGAAGCAAAAAAAGGCGATGCTCCTTATGGAGCGGTTATTGTTAAAGATAACGAAGTTGTTGCTGTCGCTCATAACACTGTCAAAAGAGACAACGATCCATCTGCTCATGCAGAAATTAACGTTATTCGCGGTTTAGCTGCTAAACTTAAAAACCCTTCTTTAGAAGGTTATAACATATATACTACTGGCGAACCTTGTCCGATGTGTGCAACTGCTTGTGTTTGGACTGGAATATCAGAAATTATATATGGTGCTTCAATTCAAGATTTAATTTTGGTAAATCAGTCACAAATTAATATCTCTTGTGAAGAAATTATTGCTAAATCATTTAAAAGCATCAAGGTAACAAAGGGTGTATTAAAAAATGAGTGTTTAGAATTATTTAAACTTGGATAAATAGGACGACTCAGCCAGAACTATTTTTAGCGATCGCTTTTATTGCTGTTGTATGTGACTTAATTAACTAAGCTCCCCGACTTCTAAAATAAGTCGGGGAGCTTAGTTCTCAAATACCTTTTAAGTTTTTACTTTTATATGAGTCAACAAAACATATTTAATTAATAGAACATTAAGTTATGATGAACAAAAGTTTAAGATTCTCGTAGGATGAATTGAAAATAATAAAAAAGCCATTTAGAAACAAATCTTAACTTACAAGTGATTTCGTTAAAAATATTTGACAAATAGCTGAATGTATGAATCAATAAACTTATTTAGATATATAAATAAATTAAATATTTAGTTTTGGATTTTAGCTGATATTTTGTTAACGAATGATTTAAAATTCGTATCTAGGAGAAAATAATTTTATAAATATTATAATCAGGTGAGAACTAGCCGTGAGTCGAGTATTCGTATACGCTGAGTATCAAGTATCTGTTCCTTTCAGCCAAATTGATTGGGTTACAATCAATTTAGAAATGAAAAAATTTCCCGAGACATTACTAAGGCAGCACAGAAGTACGGGTTGGTTCTGAAAGAAAAAGTCGATATGCCATCTGATAATTTCACTCTCATGTACAGTTTGAGATGAAATTTTTAACCATACTCCCAATAATGAGAATTCTGCTCAATAATTATCTTTATTAATTCTTCCTTCGATCACTGGTTCAAGCTTTCTCAAGCTAACTCTTGAGGCAGGTTTTGGTTTATATTTGTGATACTCCTCCTCAAGTGTCTTCTTTGTCAATACTCTGGTATCTGAATCCTTACCTTAATTAATTGCTTGGGTATGACTTAGGAAAGTTTCTCATGAGGATTAATTACCTATAAAAACAAGCCATTTTTATGTTGTAAAAACTTGAATGTGCATAGAATAAGGTAGATAGATCAACTAAATTATTGTAGATTTAGTGATGTCAGGATTGCGATAAGAATCGAGTTTTACACAGATATTTTTAGTTATGTCTGCCTACTTATCAATCCCCACAATAAATAGCAATTGGCTTGAAGCAAATCAAGCTTATCTAATGAGAGCAATTAGCCACATAGGAGAAGCTTTACAACATTATATTTATCAAGTGGAAGAGACTGCGAATCATGGGAAAATGGAGCGCTCAAAAGAAAGCAGAGGATTAAAAGCTGATTCAGAAAACTTTGGAGAAGAGAGGGAAAAATTTTACTATCTGACAACTAAGTCCAGTGAATCATCATTTGCATTAGACCAGTTGTGCGATATCTTCGATTTGTCTGTGTTTGAGCGCAATGTATTGCTATTGTGTGCAGGTAAAGAATTGGATTATAGTTGGTCGTCACTGTTTGTCAAGGCTCAAGACGCTCATCAACAAGATGATCCTACTTTTAATCTAGCTTTAGAAGTGTTACCCGAACCGCATTGGAGTGCGTTAATGCCTAATGCTCCTTTGCGTAGATGGCGACTAATTGAAGTTGGTGCAGGAAATACTCTTACCACCAGTCCATTGCGAATTGATGAACGAATATTGCACCATCTGATGGGAGTGCAACATTTGGATGAGCGCTTGACAGAAATTGAGTTACCAATGCCAGAGACGACTTATTTGGTATCGTCTCATCAACATGTAGCACAGCAGCTAGTAGATACTTGGTTGCAGGCATTAAATGAGACAGAATTATTACCAGTTTTACAGTTATGTGGAACAGAAGTGGCGAGTAAACTAGCGATCGCCTCTGCTGCTTGTGCCCCCTTAGAGTTAAGCTTATACGCTATTTCCGCAGAAGCAATTCCTACCAACACCAATCAAATGAACCTGATTAAGTGTTTGTGTGAGCGGGAATGGATGTTAAGCGATCGCGTGCTGCTGCTAGATTGTGATGAGTTAGAAAGCATTGAAGCCAGCCGAGAGAGTGCGATTACTCGTTTCATCGAAAGTATTAATTGTCCTTTAATTATTACTAGTCGCGATCGCCGCCGTCAAAGGCAGCGTCCCTTAATTACTTTTGACATACATCAACCCACATTTGAAGAACAGCAGTTAATTTGGCAAAATGCTTTAGGGAACATAGCACCCAGCTTTCAAGGATATGTAGAAACTTTGGTATCCCATTTCAGTTTCAGCCCCACAGATATTGAAACTGCTTCTTTAAGAGTCAAAAGCCTAGTCAAAAAAATCGAGGGGCAAACAGACAGAGAAACACAACAAGATACACCTACCACTTCCCGCCATTTGCACCTTTGGAACATTTGCCGCCACCAAGCACGTCCGCGTCTAGATGAATTAGCTCAACGAATTGAATCATCTACCAGTTGGGATGACTTAGTACTACCAAACAAAGAACGGCAAATCCTGCATGAAATTGTCACTCATGTAGCACAACGGACAAAGGTGTATAGGAGTTGGGGATTTGGAAACAAAAGTGGGCGAGGGCTAGGCATCAGTGCCTTATTCTCAGGTGCTAGTGGTACAGGTAAGACAACAGCAGCTGAATTAATCGCTAAAGAGTTGCAGTTAGATCTTTATCGCATCGATCTCAGTTCAATTGTGAATAAATATATTGGCGAAACCGAGAAAAATCTGCGACGAGTATTCGACGCAGCAGAAACAGGTGGCGTTGTTTTATTATTTGATGAAGCAGATGCCCTATTTGGCAAACGATCAGAAGTGAAAGATAGCCACGATCGCTATGCAAACATGGAGGTAAGTTACTTGTTACAGCGGATAGAGTCTTACCGTGGTCTGGCAATTTTAACTACTAACTTGAAAAGTTCAATTGATCAAGCTTTCTTGCGCCGTCTGCGCTTTGTTGTGCAATTTCCATTTCCAGATGCCAACCAAAGAGCAGAGATTTGGCAGCGTGTTTTCCCAACTCAAACACCAACTCAAGGGCTAGACTTCGCTAAGCTAGCTCAACTAAGTGTCACAGGAGGTCATATTCGTAATATTGCTTTGAATGCAGCTTTTATCGCCGCAGATGCAGATGAGCCATTAGGGATGCAACATATTTTACAGGCTACCAAAAATGAATACACCAAACTGGAGCGATCGCTTACTGACACAGAAATCAGTAATTGGTTCAAAATCTAGACTTGAATTGGTTTTTGACAATTTTAATTACGAATTACGTTAGCGTAGCGTTAGCGAGTCCTCGATAGCGTTAGCGAAGCGGTAGCGAGGTACGAGCGTCAGCGTTAGCGACACAGGAGCGTCGCGTCATTACGAATTATTTAACCGTTGGTAAGCAGCATTTAAGGAGAACTGGAAATGAAAGCATTACATAAGAAGAGATTTCTGAGCAATCAATCTATTTCAGATACTGCCATACCAACCCAGCCTCAGAATAAATCGCGTCCCTTTGTCACTAACTCTGATTTCAAAGGTCAGGAGTTGAGTCACACACCAGAAAAAGCAAAACACAAAGCATTCAACTTTGCTGAAATCCCCATATTTCCTGGGATGAATCCAGCAATCCCACAGGTGATTCAGTCCAAGCCAGCTGCCGATATATTAGGTGCTAAAGCAGCGCCGGGGGAATCAGCACAAGTAACTGGGGCTGCAAATTCAAGAGTGCAGTGTATGCCTGCTCAGGATAACGTTGTGCAGCGTACACGTAACGGAAAACAGCGAGCAGATCAACCATCTGGGAAGAAAGAGGATGATTCGGCTTATCTTGCAGATAGAGCTGCAATAGATGCAGTTCTAGATGAGTATTATACTGATATGTTGGCAGAAGTATCTGAAGAAGCCAGTCCAGAAGAATTAGTCGAAATAGCCGACGAAGACAGTTTACTCACTCCCATCGCTGAACAAATACTGATGTTATATCAGGAACAAGAAGAGACCGAGTTTGCCACTAACACTCAAGCATCATCTCAGAATTCAAGTAAGCAGCAAGAGATTCCAGAAGATTTACTTAATGAAGATCCGCAAGAGGGTTCTTCTAAGCAAACTAACTCCCCAGACGTGCAGCAAGAAGAAGATAATACACCTCTTGCGGAAATATTTGCAAATATTGAACAATCGGTAGCTGAGGTTGAAAGCGAACTGCCCCCAGAATCAGAACTTGAGAATCTGGCAGCTGTGTCTGAGTCAGAGCAACCGCAGCGCCCGCCTAGTAGAAGAGGAGTTCGGCGACAACCGCAGCCACCAATACCTTCAATGCCACTGACACCGCAACAAGAGGCCCAACGGTTGCTACCGATGGACTATACAGCAAGACAGCAGGCAATTACAGACTTGCAGCAGCAGAAACGGCCGGCTTTCGTAGATTTAGTCATTCAGGAGTTAAATGAACTTGACCGACGGCAAGCTGCAATTACAGGATTGGAAGGGAGAATTCCGCCACAAGGGACGCAGCAACCACAGCAACCAGCAACACGGTGGGAAAAAGTCAAAGAAAGAATCGATAGACCTTTTGAGAATACCAAACAGCCAAGGAAGGAAGTTGCAGACGGGATAAAGCAGCACGAGACTTATTCAGATCAAACCAAAATTCTGGGACAGGATTCGAGCCACACAAATGTCGATCAAGTTTTGGGGCAGAATCTTCCCGCTAATGATAAAGACCCAAACAGTTACTTAAACCTTCCCCCTGGCGAGACTGAAAAGTTTGGCAATGATGCAGCTGTAGTTGGTATGACTAGGGATGATGTCAAAGCTGTTGGTGGTTTGCTCTTATTTTCAGATTCTTTCAAGAAATTCAAGAGTGCATTGAGGGATAAGAAGAAGCCAAAAAGGGAAAGAATTGCCAATGCATCTGACGGTTTAGGTAACATGACTTCCGCTATTACATACACTGGATTAGTCGGAACCCAAGCCCGAAAAGGTGGCGAACACCATCAGAATGTACCGAACTCTACCCATGGTTCGGGAGCTTTGGCAGCTGTCAAACAAGGGGGTACGATCGCAGGTACATCGATACCCTTTGATAGTGGTAAGGCAGTAGCTAGCATTTTAACAACTGTGCCCAAGCTGATTACTTATACTGACGCTGGTTTGAAAGCGTCTCAAAGAGAGCATTTTGGCGGTCACAAATCTATGGGTAGGGGTGTTAAAAACGTTGCAGACTTGACAAAATCAGCAGCAGGTGCTACCAAAGATGTTTCTAGTTTAGTACAGGCTGGTGGTGAGGTAGGGGCAGAAGCAGTAAAAATAATTGCCGGAGGGGCAGTTGCTCCTGCTGCTGCTTCGGTATTTGGTACCGCAGAGGCTATCCAAGGGGGTTACAAATTTAAGAAGGGTTATAAGAACTATAAAGGTCTAGGTGGAATAACGGGGGATACAGAAACACTAGATCAACTTAAAGAAATACAGAAAAAGAAAATGAAGCGTGCAGCCATAAATACTGTTCTTGGTAAGACAACGCTAGCCGCTGGGATTGTAGGGTTCACTGCTGGCCCACCTGGACTAATTGCTGCTACTGCTATGGGTGCAGGTGTTGGAGCCTTCCAAATTGGACAATGGGGAACAAGAAAACTGAAGCAGAAATTGCGGGACAAGGGAGTTAAAGGATTTGATCCTAATAAGACCACAGAAAAGAAAAATCAGGCGAGGCAGGAACTTGCCGGAAATACTCTGACTCTGGTAGAAGGGGCAAGCAATGAGGAACAAGAAACTATATTCTCTAGTATGGGCTTGAATGGAAATAAGAAAGATAATGCAGTTCAACAAGTCTACAATGATGTACTGAAAAAATATTTGGACAAAAAATTAGAAGAATACACAGCCAAAGAATTACAAGCTAGTGCATCAGGCGGAATCTCAGATATTCCACAAGCTCAAGAAGAAATCCGTACAAAGTTTATGAATCAGGATACTATCCGAATATTAAATCTCAAAGGGAACAAAAATAATTTGCAACAGGAAGTGAGTTGGGAGCAGTTGAGTAAGAATAAGGATTTTCCAGCAGACTTTGTAAAGCTAGTGAAAGAAGCTGCAATCAACCAAGCTTTAAAGAACCGTTGAAGAAACCAGCGTTTTCTTGCATAAATATTTTTTTGTTGGGCTACGCCCCGCTTCTCTAAGAGACGCTTCGCGAACGCTAACACGCAGAGGCAAGGCAGCGCGTTGCTTTGGTTCCCCCCGTTGTAGCGACTGCCGCGCCCCAGACGCAGAGAAGAGAACGCAAAGAAAGACTTTTGCAAGAGGTCTAGGGATCTTAATTATCATTGATACAGAAAAATAATTTTAGAATCGGTTAAGCTGACAACAGCAGTTTAATCCTCAAAACAATGATGGCAAGTAGCCCCACAATTTTAGCTTTAGACTTTGATGGAGTGATTTGTGATGGACTAATTGAGTATTTTGAGGTAGCATGGCGCACCTATTGTGAGATTTGGTCGCCTGCTAACGATACACCACCAGATGATTTGGCTTTAAGATTCTATCGCTTAAGACCTGTAATTGAAACTGGTTGGGAAATGCCTGTTTTAATTAAGGCTTTAATCGATAGATTTTCTGATGAAAAAATTTTGCAAAGTTGGGGAGATATCACCTCAAAAATTTTGCTCAGCAATCAGCTACAAGCTAAAGAAATTGGCACGAAACTCGATAACCTACGCGATGAATGGATCACTACAGATTTAGATGGTTGGCTAAGTTTGCATAGATTTTATCCGGGGGTATTGGAAAAAATTAAACTGACTGTTGCTCATGAAATTAAGCTGTTTATTGTTACTACCAAAGAAGGACGCTTTGTACAGCAGTTGTTGCAACAAGAAGGAGTGAATCTACCTGAAGGGGCGATTTTTGGCAAAGAGGTTCAGCGTCCTAAATACGAAATTTTGCGAGAATTAAAGCAGACAGGGGATAAAGTTAATTTATGGTTTGTAGAAGACAGACTCAAGACATTACAATTGGTCAAACAACAAACAGACCTTGAGGATGTCGAGCTTTTTCTGGCAGATTGGGGTTATAATAATCAGCCGGAAAGAAAAACTGCCGAAAATGACCAACGAATTCATTTATTGTCGCTGTCTCAGTTTGCTAAAGATTTCTCTGCTTGGTATTAATTAAAGAATAATCTCACGCAAAGGCGCAAAGGCTCAAAGTAACTTATGCGATTTGACGTGAGATTTAGATGCCAAGATTGAAAATTTTGCAGAATTCCATACTTCGGCTGCGCTCTGTTACCATAATTTTTCCACTCTTAATATATGCTTGATTTAACAAAATTAGCGCGACAAATGCAGGGTTTAAGTCAGCATCTGACATTGGAAGCTGCTGCTAGCCGCCAGCGTTTAGAATTGGCACAACAACATTTGAAAAATGCTTATAAGTGTCAAAAAGATTTAGTGGAACGACAAGAAAAATGGCGCGATCGCATTCTCTTCGCTAATGCTACCCCAGTTGAGCCGCTAGAAACCTGTTTTGATATCCCAGTTCCCCCAAAAGTTCATACTGTCATCGCTACTGACGGTTCGCAAATTGCCCCCAATCATCATGAAATCGCTTATTGCTATCTTTTAAATATAGGTAGAGTTGTCTTACACTACGGGCAAAATCGCCACCCTTTACTAGATAGTTTGCCGGAGGTATTTTATCGGCAAGAAGATTTATACATGTCTCGACAATGGGGAATTCGTACTGAAGAATGGATGAGTTTCCGTCGTACTGCCTCGGAAACAACTGTGCTGGCAGAATTGGCGTGTGAGGCTAAGAAAGACGCGGGGACGCGGGGATGCGAGGACACGGGGAGTGATTTACCTTTGTTTGCGTCTGCGTCTGCCAAAAAATCAGTACCAACGTTGGCAATGGTGGATGGTTCGTTAATTTACTGGTTTTTAGAACAGTTACCCGTGGACGCACGCGATCGCATTTTACCCCCCATCCTAGAAGCGTGGCAGCAGATGCGAGAGGCTCAAATTCCTTTGATGGGTTATCTCAGTGCTTCCCGCAATGTTGAAGGTATAAATTTCCTGCGCTTGTTGGCTTGTACTCATCCAGTTCCCGACTGTCTTAGTTTTTGCCCTAATCAGCTAGAAAAAGTACCTTGCAAAGTTTTTGAACCTTTGCGAGACACTGCTTTATGGACAACCCAACTCAAACCGGGACAACGTAGTGCTTTGTGGCGCAGCAATGCTCGCATCCTCGAACTTTACCAAGACCAAACTATTTACTTTTGTTATGTCCATGTTGGTACTGAAATTGCGCGGATAGAAGTGCCAGCCTGGGTAGCAGAAAATACAGCAATGTTTGACCAAGCATTAGGATTAATGCTGGCACAAGTGCAAAAAGGATATGGCTATCCAGTAGCGATCGCAGAAGCACATAATCAAGCAGTAGTAAAAGGTGGCGATAAAGCGCGTTTCTTTGCCTTACTGGAACAGCAAATGATTAAAGCTGGTTTAAAAAATGTCGGAACTTCCTATAAGGAAGCCAGAAAACGGGGAAGTATTGCTTAAACTCATTATTATTAATAATGCGATCAATGCTCTCGATAGCTATCATCTTCAACGCGATCAAGATGAAGTTTGTTCTCGTCTTTCCCAGACAAAAGCAACAGGCGATCGCCTAAACTAAATATATGCAATCTCTACTAGAATTTTTCAGGAAGTGTTGATATGAGCATCCCACTTATAGACCAGCCTACAGAAGAAAAACTAGTAACTCTCAAAGATGTCTCATGGGAACAGTTCAAAGCAATTGAGGCACAGCTAGAGGAAAACCGTAATGTGCGACTGTCTTATTTGTCAGGAGTATTAGAAATTATATCTCCTATCGGTGAAAAACACGAGAAAGTGAAAAGTACTCTTGGCTTGTTGTTAGAAGCTTACATGAGAGAGTTAGGTATCCGGTTTTACAAACGTGGTGGGTACACTTTAGAAGAACCAGGATATGCTTCTGGCACACCAGATGAGTCTTACAGCATTGATACAGAAAAAGAAGTTCCAGACATTGTAATTGAGGTCATTGTCACCAGTGGAACAATTAATAGAAAAGAATTATATAAGCCCAAGAGAATACCCGAAATTTGGTTTTGGAAGTCTGATGAAATTAAAATATTTCGTCTTCATAAACAGGGAGAATATGAAGAAGTAAATCGCAGTGGCTTTTTTCCAGATTTAGATAAATCTTTATTGCTGCGTTATCTGGCAATGTCTGATCAATATGATGCCGTTACTGAATTTGTCCAAGCTATTAGAAGAAAATAAATAATTTAATCAATAGCTCCTCCGAAAAAGCCATGCAACACTCTCATATGCTCTTAGTTGTTATATGCTGCAATCGCCATAAATAATTAACCTAAAATAAAGCAATAGACCTCTTGCAAAAGTCGGATAGTCGCCAGAAAATAAATTTTCTGGCTGATAACTCAAGTCGGTTTCAACCGATTGATAACAGTATTTTTAGTCCGTTTCAACGGACTTTTGCTATTAGGCAGAGACTTG